>JAHEML010000405.1:3806-4618 GCA_024643705.1 Caldilineaceae bacterium
CACATGCATCCCATCCCCGGCAAAGGTCACCAGCCCGGCGGAGCTGTTCTGGCTCAGGGTGTCCAGGTTCAACTCCCGGCTGGTGTGGTCCTGCACGTACATCAAGGTGGGGATTGTGTCTGTGTGTCCGCCAAAGTGGGTATCCAACAGGGGCTGCACTTCTGTGCCGATTACATAGGCCAGATAGGCCCCGTGGTCATAGTTCAGGTGGGTTTCCACGTTGATGTAGTAAGAATTGGTAAACCAGCTCGCCACATTTGAGGCAAGATTTTCCACGGTCACATCCCGATTGCCGTCCCCCACGCAGGTGCCGCTGCCATCTTTAGACTCGCAATCCCGGCCAATCATAAAGCCCGTGCTCAGGTTCCAACTGGCGACCAGCAACTGATCGTCTGCGCTCAGATCTGCATCCTGCGCCGGATCTTCGTAGAGGATAGCCATGTCAAAGTCGTGCTCTTCGCTGACAGAAAGGCCAGTGAGCTGCCAGGTGTCGGGGTAGATGTGGCCGATGGTCAGCACATCTTCCCGGCTGGTGGTGGTTTCGCTCTCCGGATCGACACAGCTATACTCGATCTCGCCAGTATCTTCATCTTCTTCCCGCTCATCCTCATAGCCCGCCGGACACTGATCCGTGATCATCTGCACCATCCAGAGCATGCGCACTTGATGGTCTGCGCCCCAGTCTGCCCGCCCATTCGTCCCCTGGCTGGGTCTGTAGAGCATGCGCGCCTGGAAGGCCTGGGGTGTGCCAAAGCGATCCGTCACCTGGTTGAGGGGCAACAAGGCGGTTACCGTGCCTGCAGCCACATCCA
>JAHEML010000406.1 GCA_024643705.1 Caldilineaceae bacterium
CGATGGAGCCAGCGGTGGCTTGAATGTCAATTTGGGTCAGTTGCTGGGTGGGAAGTAAGCATAGTGATCTCCCAGAAATAAGAAAAAGGGATGAAGGGCCTCCAAAGCCCCTCATCCCTTTTTGATTGTGATGATTTATGCGCAGTTTCTTGACGTGTGCCCCTACATCCCGCCCAACAGCCCTGTCCACAGGCTTGGGTACAGCCCAATCACCACCGTTGCCACAGCCGCGATGAGCACACTGGCATTCAAACCAGCCCACACCCTGCGCTCGGCCACTTCGGCGGGGTCGTTGAAGTACATGGTCACGGTGACACGCAGATAGTAGTAGGCACTGATGGCGCTGTTGAGAACGCCCACAGCCACCAACCAGGCCCAACCCCCATCCACCGCAGCTTTGAAAAGAAAGAGCTTGCCGAAGAAACCGGCCAATGGGGGGATGCCCGCCAGGCTGAGCATGAAGATCGCCATGGCAATCGCCAGCCAGGGATAGCGGTTGGCAATGCCAGACAAACTGCTTTGCTCCACGTCACCTTCGTCCACCTTTTCCATGGCAATCGCCACGGCAAACGCGCCGATGTTCATAAACGCATAGGCAAAGAGGTAGAAGAGGGCGGCGTTGCTGCCTTCTAGTGTACCTGGCACAATTCCCACCAGTAGGTACCCCGCGTGGGCCACGCTGGAATAGGCCAACATCCGTTTCAGGCTCGTCTGTCGCAAGGCGGTTAGGTTGCCCACGGTCATTGTGACGGTGGCAAGAATCGCCAGGGCCATGCCCCACTGGGGCTGCAAAGAGGGCAGCGCAATCAGCAATACCCGCACAAAGCCTGCAAAGGCGGCTGTTTTGGTGCCAACGCTCATGAATGCTGTGACGGGTGTGGGCGCACCCTGGTAGACATCCGGTGTCCACATGTGGAAAGGGACAAGGCTGACTTTGAAGCCAAAGCCAACCACCAGCAGGGCGATGCCGGGCAAAGCCAACGCTGCGTTGGCGCTGCCGCTACTCAACGCAGCGCCGATGGTCGCATAGTTTGTGCTACCCCCCGCGCCGTAAAGCAAAGCCGCGCCATAGACAAAGAAGCTGCTGGCAAACGCCCCCAGCAAGAAATATTTCATGGCCGCTTCGGTGCTGCGGGGGTTTTCCCGATAGAAGCCACTGAGAATGTAGAGGCCCAGGGAGAAAATTTCCAAAGCGATGAAGAGGACAATCAGGTCCGTGGCGCTGCCCATCAGCATCATGCCGCTGGCTGTAAGCAGAAGCAAGGAGTAATACTCGCCACTCTGCTTGCGAATGATAGGCAGATAGTCGCCGCTGAGCAGTACACCAAAGATGGCCGCAATTGCCACGACCAGGCGTACACCCAGCGAAAAGGAATCGGCGATGGCCCCATCCATATAGCTGGCGACGGGTTGCCCCCATGCATAAAGGGCAGCAGCCATGCTGATTAACACAGTTGCAATCGACAGCCCAGGCAGAATACCGGCACTGTCCTGATTGCGGCGGCCAATGTCGGCCATCATCACGATCATCGCGCCCACAATCAGAACGATTTCGGGGAGAAGTACGGATAGATTTTCAAAAAGTGCAGAGGTTTCCATTCCTGCTCCGATGGGAGAATTGCGTACTGCGTAGGGCGTATTGCGTAGGTAGTGTTTCCAGAGCGGTAGTCACAGTACGTATATTTGTCTGTGACTACCGATAGCCTTTGTCGTCTGCACTACCTCTTACACAGCAGACGCCGAGGAATTATCACTACTTACGCAACACGGTCAACGCAACACGTGTTGTCATTTCTGAACAATTGCCGGTACATTCTGTTGCACGACCTGCATCGCTTCCACAGCCGGGTTGATCTTGTCCAGGAAGAGGTTGGGGAAGAGGCCGATAACAAAGAAAAGTACCACCAGCGGGATGAGCATTGCCAACTCCCGGCGGTTCAGGTCGGGTAGAACACCGGCTTCATTTTTTGGATTGGTCAGCGGCCCCTGAGCCACTTTGCGGAAGGCAATCAGCAAATACCAGGCGGCCAGGATGATCCCGGCTGTGCCTAGAACAGCGTAGAGCGGATTGTGCGCGTAGGCTCCCAGAAGAATCGTGAATTCGCCTACAAAGCCGTTGAGACCGGGCAAACCAGCGCTACTCATCGCCACCACCAGGAAGAAGAAGCAGAAGACGGGTACGCTCTTCCACAGGCCGCCAAATTCGCTGAGCAGGCGTGTGTGTCGCCGTTCATAGAGCATACCCACCATCAAAAAGAGGGCGCCCGTACTCAGCCCATGGTTGACCATTTGCAGCACTGCGCCGCTCATCCCCTGCTGGTTGAAGGCGAAAATGCCCAGCATCACAAAGCCCAGATGGGCCACAGAGCTGTACGCGACCAGGGACTTGATGTCTTTTTGCACCAGCGCCACCAATGCACCGTACAGGATGCCGATAATCGCCAGGAGGGCGAAAAGTTCGCCATAGCCAACCGCAGCCTGTGGGAAGATAGGCAGGGCAAAACGAACGAAGCCATAGGTTCCCATCTTGAGCAACACGCCAGCCAGAATAACGGAACCGGCTGTGGGGGCCTGCACATGAGCATCGGGCAGCCACGTGTGCAGGGGGAAAAGGGGCACTTTGATAGCGAAGCCCAGGGCAAAGGCCAGGAAAGCGAATTGCTGCACAGTCACCGGCAGGTTAGCATTCTGGAGTTCCAGCACGTTGAAGGTGCCCGTGTTGAAGTAAACAAGCAGAATCGCCACCAACATCAAGGCCGAGCCAGCCAGGGTGTACAGGAAAAATTTGAGCGCAGCATAGACCCGGTTCTGGCTGCCCCATTTGCCGATGAGAAAATACATGGGGATGAGGCTGAATTCCCAGAAGACATAGAAGAGCACCAAATCCAGAGCCAGAAAGACGCCGATCATGGCCGTCTGCATCAGGAGCATCAGGGCCATGTAGCCGCCCACATTCTCTTTGATATGCTGGTTGCTGAAAGCCACGGCAATCGGCATGAGGAAGGTGGTCAGCAGCACCAGCCAGAGGCTGATCCCGTCCACGCCCAGGTGGTAGAAGATGTCCAGGTCGGGAATCCAGGCATGCTTCTCTTCCAGCACCATTCCCGCCGCGCCCTCGGGCCAATTCATCAGCAGCAGCAGGCTGACGAGAAAGGTGACAAGGGTTGTACCCAGGGCAATGCTCTTTTTGGTCCCATCGCCAGGTGCAGCCAATAGAATCAGCGCGCCGAGAAGGGGTAGAAATGTGATAATCGAAAGTAGAAAGTTCATTGGGTTACTTCACTCCAAAGTGGAGGGGTTACACAAAGACAAAATACAACAGCACCGCTACAACACCCACAAACAGACTCAACGCATAGGTGGGAACCAGCCCGTTGTGAACCCGGCGTAGCAGGTTGCCCGCGGCCAGGTGAGCTGTGCCCAACAGGTTGACAGAACCGTCGATGGCCCGCTGGTCGATGATCCCAGCAAAAAAGGCGGCCAAGGCACGCAAGGGTTCGATGATGACAGTCATATACAATTCATCGATGTACCACTTGTGTTGGGCCAGAGATTCCAAAGGTTTGAGAATACTGGTAATCCGACTCGCCCAGGGCGCATCCAGAACATAGCGGCCATAGGCCAGAAATATACCCGCCACCGAGACCAGCGCGCTCACCAACAGCAGACCGATTTCCAGCCCCACCGGCGGGTGAAAAGTGATGGCGCCCACGGCTTCTTCCAGCCAGTGTTCCATGGTGAGAATAAAGGGCAAATTGAGCAATCCACCGACCAGTGCCAACCCGGCCAGAATCCAGAGAGGGGTGGTCATGACACCGTGGCTTTCGTGGGCATGATCAAAGATGTGCTTGTCCCGCTGCTTGCCCCAGAAAGCTACAAAGACCGCCCGAAAGCTGTAGAAAGCCGTCAACAGTGCCGTGAACAGGCCCAGCACATACAGCAGGATATTGCTGTCAAACGTGGAGAGGAGAATCGCATCTTTCGAGAAAAAGCCCGATGTCAGCGGGAAACCGGCCAGGGCCAGCGCGCCGATAGCGAACAATTTGTAGGTCGTCGGCATCTTCTCCCGCAAGTTACCCATTTTGTTGATGTTCAACTCGCCACCGGGCAGCCCGTGCATCACGTTGCCCGCGCTGAGGAAGAGCAGGGCCTTGAAGAAAGCATGGGTCGCCAGGTGAAAGATGGCAAAGGCATATGCGCCCACGCCCACGCCCAAAACCATATAGCCCAACTGGGAAATGGTGGAATAAGCCAGAATCTTCTTCAGGTCGGTCTGCACCAGAGCAATCGACGCACCTAACAGGGCGGTGAGTACACCCACCCAAGCCGTCAGTGCCATGATGTTGGGGGCCAGCGCAAAGAGAACGTGGGTGCGGGCGATCATGTAGACGCCCGCTGTCACCATTGTGGCCGCATGGATCAGTGCAGAAACAGGTGTGGGGCCAGCCATGGCATCGGGCAGCCAGACAAAGAGGGGCAACTGTGCACTTTTACCTGTAGCGGCCAAAAGAAGGAGCAGGCAGACTGTCCCGGCAACCCCCGCACTCAATTCGGCCGCGTGTTCAAAGACCCCTTCAAAGGTAATCGTGCCCAGGCTTGTCCACAGGGCCATC
>JAHEML010000407.1 GCA_024643705.1 Caldilineaceae bacterium
GGTAAAGAACTGCACCATCTAATATTGGGGGCCGGTTCCTATGGGCTGGCCTTCGACAACGAAGCCCGCCGCCTTTACATGGCCAATAGAGACAGCAAAAATATCAGCGTTGTCGAGTTGGATCAAGCAGGCGAGCCAACCCACCTGGGCGATATCTTGCTCAACTGTAGCCCGCAGACAGTGGGTGTCAATCAGATCAACGGTCGCGTCTATGCGGTCTGCCCAGACGAACAGCGCGTACACATCTACCAACCCGGCAACTATGTCTACGTAGGGTGGCTGCCCATCGGAAACGGTGCTGGCGAAGGGATCGCCTTCGATCCGGCCACAAGCCGCATCTTTATCACCAACGCCGACGACGACAGCGTGACTGTGATTTCCGACGGTGGGCCTAAATTGGCTCCAACAGCCACCCCAACCCCCACTCCCACCCAGCCGCCACTCTGCCCGGCCATTGTCGATCCATCCGAACCGGACAACGAGCCGAACCAGGCCCGCCTGCTGACAACGGACAACCCAACAGCCAACGGAACACTCCACCAGCCCGGCGAAGCAGACTGGTTCCGATTGGACCTCCCGGCCCAGGAAAAAGACAATCCGACCCACTACCTCTTTGTGGCAGATGTAGCCGACAAAGATCTGCTTGTACGCATGGAGCTATTCACCAGCGACATCGCAACCCTGCTCACAACGGGCTTTGGGCAAGTTCTTTTGAGCACACCCGCCGAGGGCGGCTCGATCTACCTGCGCATGAGCAACAGCAGTGCCTACGCAGACTGCAACAGCAGCTACACGTTGAAAATCACACCCCTCCGCCTCAACCAGCAAGTCTTCCTGCCGAAGCTCTGGTCAGGCATTTCGGACGATGGGCCAGCCGCCGCCAGGGCCACAACCGACACCCACCCAAGAATGGGCAACCAAGAGACCTCGTACCCTGTCGCTGCTTTGACCCTGCAAGGCGAAATCGTCTACAGCGCGGGAGAGGGTACCGTGAGTCGACAATCGAACGATGGTGTTTCGCTCTGGCAAGTGGCGGGCGATGCCCGACCCCAACAACTGCTGTCCAGCCTATCTGGCCTCTATCTCAGCGGGTGGGGCCATGCGCCAGCCAACGGATGGATTGGCCTGAACCCAGACCCGAACACACCCGCCCAAACGTCGCCCGCCGCGGGATCGGTCTCGCGCTTCGACCCCAACACCGGCGATCTCCAGCTACGCATCGATGGCCTGGATCGCCCCAGCGGTCTGGCCGAAAATTCGGCTGGGCTGTGGATTGCCGAAACCGGGGGCAAGCGGCTGCTCCTGGCCGACCCGAATTCCGGGCAAATCCTGCGCCAGTGGCCCCTGGACGACGCGCCCTACGTTGTGCGTTCTGGAGCGGATGGGGTTTTTGTCACCCTGCCGGGTGGAAACCGGGTGATCTTTGTGGAAAACAGGGGCACCGTCCGTTGGCAGACAGAGTTGGACGGTCTGGGCTTGCCCCAAGACATCGCCCTCGACACCCGCAGCAACCGGCTCTATGTGCTCTATATGCTCGCCCCCCGCTATGGACAGGTGGCAGTGCTGGATGGGGCCACAGGCGCACGGCTGGCAACAATCGAACCAACCCTGGATCGTCCCCTACGCGCTGCCCAAGCGCTTGTTGTCGATAGAGCGAGCAACCAGCTACTCATCAGCACATTCCAGGGTGTCGAACAGGTGAGCCTGGACAATTTACAGCCCTTAGGCCGGATCAGTGGCGGCTGGTTCGCTGGCCCGTTTAGCTTCGCCGTTGACGAGCCGACAACAGGAACAAGGCAGATATGGTCGGTTGATGGCCGCGAAAAGAGACTACAGTGGGTGCGCTCTCAAAACGAATAACCCTTCCCTCTGGAAAGCGAGGGGAATCGGTAACTACCAAGCCACTGACCGGATTTTCGCCACGAATGGCACGAACACTCACGAATTTGGCTCAATCATCCGTGAAAATTCGTTGAATTCATGGCAAAGGGTTGGTAGTTACCTCAAGACCAGGATGTCGTGATACTCTATGCTTCTTTCGTCGTAACCATTCAGGACAATGGTTTCGTCTGATGTTGGTTGATGGTTATCGGTCGGGCGGCTTTCCATAGCCGCTGAGTGTGAGAGACCGAGCAATGGCAGGTAAGAAACCTGCCCTACGCTAGATCAACGCTGGTCAACTCAACCATCACTGGGCTGGCCTGTATAGTTACCTTTCGTCGTACAGAGTTTCAACGAACCATCAGAAAGCGAGGCACACATGGACCGCCGAATGGACCGCGACTGGACACGGGATGTGGTGCGTTACCCCGACCCGGCCATCGAAGTGATCGACCCCCGTTTTGCCCCCTACGTCATCGGCAACTGTGCGGTGGAGCGTATCTTCACCGGCTGCCGCTGGGCCGAGGGACCCGTCTGGTTCGGCGATCAACACTGCCTGATCTGGAGCGACATCCCCAACAACCGCATGTTGCGCTGGGACGAAGAAACAGGCGCGACGAGTCTTTTTCGCAAGCCATCCCACAACAGCAACGGCAACACCAGGGACTTGCAAGGGCGGCTGATCACCTGCGAACACGACAGCCGCCGGGTCACCCGCACCGAGCACGACGGCACGATCACTGTGCTGATCGACAGCTTTGAGGGCAAGCCACTCAACGCGCCCAACGATGTGATTGTGCATCCCGATGGCAGTGTCTGGTTCACCGATCCCGGTTATGGAATTTTGCTCAACTACGAGGGACACGTGGCCCCAATGGAGCTACCCACCAGCGTCTACCGGCTGAACCCAGAGACGGGCGCGGTGTCGGTTGTCATCGACAGCCTGGAGAAGCCCAACGGCCTCTGCTTCTCCCCCGATTTTAGCAAGCTTTATGTGAGCGATACGGGCGCGTCCCACAAGCCCGGCCACCCAAAGCAGATTCATGTGTGGGATGTGGTAGACGGCGCGACGCTTGCCAATGGGCGTGTCTTCTTCGATATGGGCGCAGCGTCGTCGGATGGCTTTCGCTGCGATACGGATGGCAACATCTGGACCAGCGCGGGTTGGGCAGGGGAAGGGTCAGACGGAGTGCACATCATCGCGCCGGATGGGGTGCTGATCGGCAAGATTCATCTGCCCGAGCCGGTGGCGAACCTCTGCTTTGGCGGGATGAAAAAGAACCGGCTCTTCATTGCGGCCAGCCAATCGATCTATGCTGTCTATGTAGAAGCTGTTGGCGCGCAGATGCCGTAGGATCACACCCCCGTCGGCAAATCCACAAATTCAAACGCCAACCCGAATTTCTGGGCCAGATGCTTGCCCAGGGCCTGCACGCCCACGGTCTCTGTGCCATAATGGCCGCCGTAGATCACATTGATCCCCGCGTTCAATGCTTCGTAGTATTGGGCGTGGCTGGTCTCCCCGGTGACGAATGCATCGCAGCCCAGGTCTGCGGCCTGCTGAATGTTCGTTGCGCCAAAGCCGCTCAGAATCCCCACCCGGCGGATGGTGGCTGGTCCGTGGGCCAGGGCCAGTTTGATTGACCCCACAGCGGTTTCGTAGCGAGCGCAAAGCTCGTCCATAGAAATAGCTTCGGGCGACTCGGCCAGCGCGGCAATGGGTGTGCCTTTGGCGCTGCCCCACCACTCGGTTACGCCCAGCCCCAACAGCCGGGCCAGCTCCGCGTTGTTGCCAACTTCTGGGTGGGCATCCAATGCCAGATGGGCGGCATAGAGGTTTAGATCATTCTGAATGAAGGTGCGTACCAGCTTGCCAAAACTGCCCGCGATGCGCTTTTCGTGCCCCCAAAAGAGGCCATGATGAACGAGCATCAGGTCCGCGCCCCGTTCCAGCGCAGCCTCGACACAGGGCTGATGGCTATCCACCAGCGCTACGATTTTATGTATGTCCACTCGCCCTTCCACCTGCAAGCCCTGGGGGCCGTAGTCGGCAATCTCACCCATGCGCAGATAGGTATCCAGATAATTCACCAGTTCGTCCCGTTGCATTGATACACTCCCATTCGTCAGGTTACTCGTTCGAGAAACGTGAAACGTAAGGCATGAGAATGCCTGACCCTACTGATATTTCACGTTATCCCAACAATCCAGTTTTGTCCGTTGGTCTACCCCGCCAGGCTCGCCACCATCTCGTCTGTATAGCCAAAGAGCGCGGGCGCGCCGCCTGTGTGCAGGAAGATCACCGGCTCGTCTGGCCCTATTTTGCCTGTGCGGATGTGATCGATCAGCCCACTCATAGCTTTGCCCGTGTAAACCGGGTCGAGCAGAACACCCTCGTTTTGGGCCAGGGCAGAAATGGCCGCCATTCCTTCTTGGGTCGGCACACCGTAGCGCTCGCCCACATACGAGTCGTCGTTGTCAAAATCATCCGCGGTGAAGGTCACATCCAAATCCAACCGTTCCGCGGCCTGGTTTGCCATGGCGGCCATGCGCTCTTCGTTACCATTATTAAACGAGGGGTTGATGCCCCGCACCTTTAGCGAACTACCAATCGCCTTCAAACCCAGCACCAGCCCAGCCTGGGTGGTGTCTGCCGCGGCCACATAGAGCCACTTGGGTTCGATCCCTTGGGCGCGGGCCTGCTGTACCACTTCCAGCGCGGAGATGGCATA
>JAHEML010000408.1:0-2887 GCA_024643705.1 Caldilineaceae bacterium
ATCGACTGGGCCGAGGGACGAATTGACAACCCCATCAGCAGCGCAGAGCGGGCGCGGGCCGTGCAAGAGGTGATGATGGCCCTCTTTGAATCGGCGCGCAAACGCCAGCGCATCTATCTTCCATTGAAGACAAAGGTGAACCCCCTGAAACTGATGGTGGAGAACGGTGATCTGCCCATAGAATGGCCGGGGCGCTACGAGAGCCGCTCACGAATTGTGCGGGGCGAAGCTATGTCCTGGTAGACAGGAAGGGTGGGTACAAAATTTTAACGCAATGGCGCAAAGGAGCAGAGGCGCAAAGAAATTTCTTTGCGCCTCTGCTCCTTTGCGTTAACAATTATTCACTTGAGCCGCTAGCTAAAACTCCTCGTCCCCCACAATCTGCCGGTAGATACTGTCCAGATCGCCGTCGTTAAAAAAGTGGATAACCAGCCGCCCGCTCCCATCCTGCTTGCGCTCCAGGTTGACTTTTGTGCCCAGGGTAGAACGAAAACGGCCTTCCAGCGCGTTCAAATGGGCCTGGGTTTCGGCGGATTCGGTGGCGGTGGGCGGTGGTGGCGGCGGTTCCAACAGACGCCGCACCAATGCTTCGGTCTGGCGCACTGACAAGTCTTGCCCCATGGCCGGATGCCCCGGCAAAGCGAGCAAGGCCCGCGCGTGGCCCGCGCTGATCTGCCCATCGGAGAGCGCGCCCTGCACCCTGGGGGCCAGCCCCAACAGCCGCACAGTGTTGGCAATGGCCGAGCGGCTTTTACCTACGCGTTCGGCCACCTGGGCTTGGGTCAGCCCAAACTCGGCCATCAAAGAGTCATATGCTGTCGCCTCTTCCAACGGGTTCAAGTCGGCCCGCTGCACATTCTCCACCAAGGCCCATTCCAACAATTGCTGGGGCGATGCCTCGCGCACGATCACCGGCACAGTGTCCAGCCCGGCCTGCTGGGCGGCGCGCCAGCGGCGCTCACCAGCAATCAACCAAAAGCGCTGGGGTTCGTCCAGGCTCTCGGTGACAATCAACGGCTGGATAATCCCGTGCTCGGCAATGGACGCGGCCAGCTCGTCCAAGGCCCCGGCATGAAAAACCGAGCGCGGTTGGTGGGGGTTGGGCATAATCTCGGCCACCGAAAGAAGACGAATGCCTCCATCTTCGGCCTGTTGGACGAGCGTATCTCGTTCCTGCTGGCTGGCTACAGACGAATTGGTGATCAATGCTCCCAGTCCCCTGCCCAGGCCCCGTCGTTTACGTTGGTTACTCTCTGTCATGGCTGCTGTTCCTCCATGCGCTGGATAAATTCCGCGGCCAACGCTGCGTAGGCCATCGCGCCGGCGCTGGCCGGTGCATAGCTCAGAATCGTCTGCCCAAAGCTAGGCGCCTCGCTCAGGCGCACGTTGCGTGGAATGATCGTCTGAAAAATTTCGTTGGGGAAATGGGCCTGCACTTCTGCCACCACCTGCTGGCTCAAATTTGTTCGTCCATCGTACATGGTCAGTACCACGCCCGCAATGTGCAGCCGGGCGTTCAACACCTCGCGCACCTGACGCAGGGTGTCCAACAACATGCTCAATCCTTCCAGGGCCAGGTATTCACACTGGACGGGGATCAACACTCCGTGGCTGGCTGCGGTCAAGCCGTTGATCGTCAGAAGACCCAGGCTGGGTGGATCGTCGATGAGGATGTAGTCGTATTTATGGACCACTGGGGCCAGGGCGCGACTGAGAAGATTCTCCCGGGCCATCAAGCCAGCCATCTCGACTTCGGCCCCAGCCAGGTCTACATTGGCCGGAGCTAAATCCAGCCCAACCCTATCGGTGAGGGTAATGGCATCGTGGATGGGTGTTTTCTCGATGAGCACATCATACATGCTTACCGTCAGGTTTCTGGGTTCCACCCCCAAGCAGGTGGTGGCATTGCCCTGGGGATCGTTGTCCACCAGCAACACCGAGCGCCCAGCCTGGGCGAGAAATGCGCCCAAATTGACAGCGGTGGTGGTCTTGCCCACACCGCCTTTCTGGTTGGCAAAGGCGAAAATTTGGGCGCTCATCGGTCAGGGTCTCTTTTCGGCAGGCCGAGAAGGGGTGGGCCAGGGATGAGCAGCCATATAGTCCAGCACAGCTTGGTGGGATGGGATACCAGCGACGCCCAACCCCTCGACTCCAAACGAAGCGGTCACATTGGCGTAGCGAGCCGCGTCCAGGGGGTCCCCTGTCTCTTGTAAGCGCAACAAAAAGGCAGTGGCAAAGGTATCACCAGCCCCGGTTGGGTCTACTTCTTTAGCTGGGCGGGGCGGCACCTGGGTCACAGAGATCGAGCCGTCGGTCTGCCGCTGATAGACCGTGCTGCCGTCTCGGTATTGGGTCATCACCAGCAGCGGCACTTGGGTGCAATACGCTTCAACAAGCGAGAGATCGCCATCCACATCTTCGATGGAAAGAATCAGCGCATCCAGGTGGGGCAGAAATTCTGCCGCATTGGTCCATGGAGTCGGGTAGACACGCCCATGGGCATCCCAGCGGCGCATCCATCCTTGGGGCACCGCGGCCAGCAGCGTCTCTTGTGGAAAGATATGCACCATGTCCGGCTCAATCTCCTGGACAAGCGGGCCAAGGAGAACGACCTTGGGTCGGCGTAGCTCGGTGGGCACATCTGCTGCCTTGATCACGGGAGCAGGGGTGTAGCAGTATTGCACACGCCCTTCTGGGGTGTAGATATTGGCAAAAGTTGTGGTGTGATCGCTGGGCAAGACGATGAGTCCGCCTATCGCGGCCAATTCAGTAAGGTCTACATCATCTCCGGCCCTGGTCAACACTGTGGGATGACGGCCCAAATGGGCGGCGGTGACAGCGGCAAAGCTAACGGTGCCACCCAACACATACTCTGTGGTGGTTGGGT
>JAHEML010000408.1:2897-4603 GCA_024643705.1 Caldilineaceae bacterium
CACGTGTAACCACGCCGATCACCAGGAGATCGGGAGGGGTTGATGGAGTTGTTGACATTAGTTTTTGGGGATGGTGTGCAGATTGGCTTGTGGCAAGACGATCTACTGGATATTGGGCTACTGGATATTGGGCTACTGGATATTGGGCTGAAAAAAAGCCCATCCGCTTTGTCGGATGGGCTGTATTGTACTGTCTGCTGGGCTATTTCGGCAAGATTTGAATTTTGCGCCGGGTATCTTCGCCGATGCTTTCGGTGTAGACATGGGGATGATCCCGCAGGGCAATATGAATGAGTCGTCGTTCGTTGCCGGGCATAGGTTCGAGGGCAACTGATTTGCCGGTCTCTACCACTTGATCTGCCATGCGCAGCGCCATCTGAGCCAGCCGTTCGGCCCGGCGCTCTTTGTAGCCTTCTACATCTACGACAATGTTCGTCCAACGGCGCAATTTTTGGCTGACCATCAGGCGCACCAGATATTGCAGGCTGGAGAGTGTCTCGCCCTGACGACCGATGAGCGCACCCAGGTCGTCTCCTATCAAGTTGAGGTTGACGACCGTGTCACTGTCGTCGGGGTCGTTCCGCAGGCTGCTCTCTACCTGGGCATCCATTCCCATCAGATTGATCATTTCGAGCAGCATCCCGCTAGCCAACTCGGTTACTTCTTCCAGATCGGAATCGGATGCGTCTCTATCCCTGTACTCCGTGTCTTCTGCCTCTGCATCTATCTCATCGTCTTCAGCTTCCAACATCGAGGCAGGAGACGATGAAGGAGATGGGGTCACTTCTTGGTCATCTTCATCATCTGTATCGAATTCTTCAACAGCCGCTTTGATCACCGAAGTTGTCGAAGTGCTTGGGGGCAGGGACGATGGAGTCAGAGATGGTGGAGTCAGAGATGGTGGGGTGTCGGTTTTCGGTTCGGTTTTCTTGGGAATTTCAGGAAGCTCTTGAACGGTTATACGTACACGGGCATTGGTGCTACCAATCCCCAAGAGTCCTCGGCTGCCTTCGTGCAGAACCTCGATTTCTACTCGTTCGCGGCTCACGCCCAATTGTCGCAACCCATCCTGGATCGCAACCTCTACACTTTTGGCGGAAAATTCGTGGCTTTGTTCAGACATACGATGATTTCCTTCGTGTACTACTTCGGGTTATTTCCGTCGTCGTTGGCGTCGGGTCTGCTTGCGGGTGCGTGGGAGGGTCTTTGGTTGATCCTCGTCATCGCTGTCGTCAAAGTCATCGTCCGAAACGACGGTTGCGTTGGATGTAGCCAGGGCTGGCGTGGCTGTACCCAATAGAGTACCACCGCTCTGCATGTTGTTGACAGCAACAGTCTGCGCCATTTGCAGCAGGTTGCTGGTGACCCAATAGAGTGTGAGACCAGCAGGAACCTGCAAGGTGAAGAAGCCAAACATCAGGGTCATAATCGAAGACATCTGGCCCATCATGCCTGCCGCGCCGCCTTCGCCTGTGCTGGGGGTGCTGGCTGTGGTCATCTTCTGCATATAGAATTGGCTGACCATGAGCAACGCGGGCAACACGAGATATGACCCCAGTTGCAGGTACTCCCCACTATTAAAAAGTTGAGGTATCCAGCTCATACCGTCGGTATAATGGGGGAAACCCAGGTTAGGGATCCAGAAAAAATTAGAGCTTTCCAGGGCGCTTCCCAAAGAAATCAAGGCCGAATAGAGACCAAAGAGG
>JAHEML010000409.1 GCA_024643705.1 Caldilineaceae bacterium
GCCCCATCGTCGTAGACCACCCGGCTGTCATAGACGGTCTTCCCGTCCTGCACACGGGAATCCACCATCCCAAACCAGATACGCCCCAATTCCGGCTGGTAGCGAATCAACTTTACATTCGTGCCGCCCAGAGATGCGGGTGAATAGTAGGAGCTATTGCCCTCGCTGCGCACAGTCGCGCCGTTGGTTGTGCCCACAATGGCCCAACTCAGCGCGCCGTTGATGTCGTTGACCGTCCCACCCGCGCTCTCAAAATCCCAGTGACCCAGTTTGACCGCGGGGCCATCGCCCAGATCAAACTTCCAGACATTCGTATGGGAGACATTCGATACGTTGCCGCCGATAAGCAGGGCGTGGCGGTTGGCCGGGCTGTAGAGTGCCGCGGGCCGGTAACGCAGAGCGGGCAGTTCGCTGGGTGTCTGCCATAATTGGCCCAGCACCGGATCGAAGGCCCACACCCGGTCGCTATATGCGCCGCCGAGCAGGTAAATCAATTTCGTCTGGCCGTCTTCTACAGCAGCCAATCCGCTGTCAGCCACGGCCAGTGTGACCGGCGCAGGGGTCACACTGCCGGTAGTACCGTCGCCCGTAGCACGCAGTTCGTAGATGCCATCGACCGGTGTACCCGCGTCCCCCACACCGCCGAAAAGAAAGATGCTGTCTGTGGCCGATGAATAGACGGCTGCACTGAGAAAGAGGCCGAGGGGCAGGCTGAAGGTCGCGGGCGTCAGACTTTCGCTGGCCGGGTCGAAGACACTCACCCGTTCCAGCCGATCCGAATCGCCGGTCATGCCCCCCATCACAAAAATCTTACTCAGTCCAGAGTGATAGACCGCCGCCGCGCCGCGCACGCCTTCGGGCAGGGTGGCAGCCAGGGGATTGGCCGCGCCGTTGGCCGGATCGATGGCGAAGATTGTGTTCTGGTCCACGCCGCCGCTGCTGCCGCCAAAGACGTAGACCTTTCCCGTCTGCGGCGCATAGGCCGCGGCAGGATGGCGCAGGGTTACAGGCAGAGTCCCCAATGGGGTGAAGTTGCCAGTCCCTCCTTCGATGGCGTCGATGCGGTTGTTCTCCACGCCGCCCGCATTGCCGCCGATGAGCAGCAGCCGATCCCAGACCGGCAAATAGGCCGATCCGGCGGAATCTCTGGTTTGGGGCAGGCTGTTGAAGAGTTCGTCGGCCACAACCGTTTGCGGGCGCAGGGGGAAGGGGTGGACATCATCGGTCCCCACAAAGAATATCCCTTTCTGCGTGCCGTTGGCCGTGCCCACCCGCCCGCCGATCACATCCGTGTAGTCGGTGCGGAAGGGCCAGGCCGCCACCAGGCCAGGCATCTTTTCGTCCACATAACTATTCATTGTGCGGCGGATGTCGGCCTGATCCCGTGCCACATTCCAGATGCGGGCCTCGGCCATAAAACCGAGGAAGGTGTCCGACGCCTGCGCGCCGCCAATGCGCAGGTCTTGGGTGCCGGTGGGGGCCGCGCCCGCCGCGGCCAACACGTCGAAATCACCATTGATGAAAAAGCGGCGCACATTCAGGCTTGGGTCCCAGACCACGGCGATGTGGGTCCACACGTTGGGCAGAATGGCGGTTGTGCCTTCGGTGTAGGTGGCAACCGCGCCCGATGCATAGCGGATGCGCCCATTGCAGACGCCCACCCAAAAGCCCTGGCTGTAGCCTGTGCTGAAGATGTTACGGCAGCCGCTGGTGTTGGATGGGGAAATCCACGCCTCGAAAGTAGCCCCTGTCTGGGGGCTAAGCCCGGCATCATAGGGGACGGAGACGTAGGCGTCTGTGCTGTTCTGCCAGTAGGCATAGGGCGCAAAGGCGTCTGCCGCATCAGCGTCATCGGCGCTTGCAGGCGCAACTGGCGGGGTATCGCTTTGGGCTGCCGGTGCTGGGCTGGGCACAGGTGTTGGCGCAGGTGTTGGCGCAGGTGTTGGCGCGGCCAGTAACGGGGTAACAGTCCCCACGAGCATGGCGATGATCAGCAGACAGTTCAGCAAGGCTGTACGCATAGGTCTCTTTCGCCGTCAATCAAAAGATTGCAAACAGTACAAACAAAATGCGAAAGGGGCGAAACGATCTGGAAGGTCTCGTGTATCGGGTCAGCGACGCACCGACGGTAAAAAGAGGCGCAGCATTTCCACCTCGCCACACACGGTTTCGCTGGTTGGCGAGAGTGTACCGTTGTTGTGGGCCTGTATGGCGTAACAGTATGTCTTGCCCCGTTCCACCAGCACATCGGTGAAGCCAGTCACCGCGGACTCGCCTACCAACTCAAACGGTCCGGATAGCGACGCCCCACGCAAGATGCGATAGCCCGCGGGCTGCTCGTTTTCGGCCCCAGCCCAGGCCATTTCCAGCGCGTCGGGTGTCCACACGCCAGGGTACACAGTCACCATTTGCGGGGCAGAGGGCACGCCCAGCGTCAGGCTGGCGCTGTCGTTCCCGGTGCTGGCATTGCCGCCGGTTGTGGTCACCTGCGCGTAGAATACTTGCTTGCCGCCCAATGTCGTTGCAGTGAAAGTCAGGGGCACGCTCGCATTCAGGGCCAGCGAACCGGCTACATTCTGTGTCCCCACCGAAACCCCACTGCCTGGCACGCCCCGGAATAGTGTGACAGCCATCGACGTGGCCGGGTCTCTGCCCACATTGCGCAGACGCACAGTGAAGGTGATTGTCGCCCCCGCGGGTACAACACTGGCCGACGCAGCCAGCGGGTCCAGGGCAGGGTCGGCGGTGGGGGCAAGAGCGACTGACTCCACCGGGTCTTGCGCGGTGAAGAGGGCTGGTTCGGAGAGGGTTTGCACCGAAGCAGCCTCCACAATGGATTGGCCGCCAGCAATGGCAGTGAGAGAATTTTTGTCCCGGGCAAGTTGTGGCCGGGCCACTTTCAGGAGAACGGCCTGCCGGCTAATCGGGTTGATGGTGAGGGCCGGCTGCCAGTTCTGGGCGGGTGCATCTGTCAGATAGATTGGGGCGGTGAAAGCGCCATCTGACCCACCGCGTACCAGGCTGATCTGGCCCAGAGCCGCGTTGCTCAGGCTGGCCGGGCTGAAGCGGCGGAATGCCAGCAGATTTTCGCCCTGCGCGGCGGAGAGGACAGGTTGTTCTCCGAAGACCAACCCGCCACTTTCATCGTGAACGGGGGCCGCGTTCCATGTTTGGCCGGAGAGAGTGGCCGTCCACAGCGCGCCGTTGGGGCCGATCAGGGGCACAACGCCGTCCTCCGGCTGGCGCACCAGAAAGGCGATTTTCAACCCGTCTGGCCCGATGCTGATGGCCGGGGAATCGACCCGGGGCGGCAGGGGCTGGGGATTGAGAACCACCCAATCGGGCTGTGCGCCCTGATCGCCCAAAGCCGGATAGGCCCAAGAGAGGCGGCGATCGTCGCCCGTGTCCAGCTTGCCATCGGCATCGTTGATCCAGACCAGGTGGGGTGTGCCGTCTGGGGCGATCGCGGCGCGCACATCGGCGTTCATCCCGCCGCCCGGCCCGGTCAATGTTTGGATTGGGCCAAAGGTGGATGTGGCATCGCCGAAGAGGGAGACGGCGATATGTTGATCCGAACGGGTCAGATAATCGGCGTCTGTGTCCCGCGTCCAGGCCAGAACGGCCCCGGTGGGACCACCCGCGGCGGTGGGCATGCCGTCGCTGAGCAGGTCATCAGTCAGGCGGATGGGCGCGCCCCAACTCCCATTTTTGTAGATCGCATAGAAGATTTCCTGGCGGCGCAGATGGGCGTTGTTGTCGTTGCCCAGAGCGCTGGCTGTGGCCGCGTCGTAGGGCAGTTCGGCCCAGGCCACCACCGGCAGGGCGTTTGGCCCGGCGAAAAGGGCCACCGGATTGACCGCACTGTGGGCAGGATTGCTCAGGGCCGTGGCCGTCTGCCACTGGCCTGTCGCCGTGTTTTGGAAACGGGCCAGAATCTGCACTTTGGCAGTGGTATTCGTGGAGCGATCCTCCACATATGCCGAGAGTACGCGACCGTCTGGACTGCTGGCGACAGAGGGCGAGGCAAAGAGGCTGGGCAGGGGTGCGTCTGCGTCCAGCACCGACGGATCGAGACCGGCTGATTCTGTCGCGGCTACCACTGCCGCGGCTGCCTCTGCTTCGGCGGCTGTGGCGAAGGGGCCGAGACAGCCCAGGGGATATTCGGCCAGTACCTTTTTCCACGATGGGTTGGTGTTTACGCCGGGCAGTTTGATCCCCCACAGATATTGCGCCCAGGCCCGTACAAAGGCATTGACGCGGAAGCAGGCCTGGGGGACGGAAATGTCCGGGCTGGGCAGAATCGTAATATCCACCGGCACATCCAGCTTTGCTCCCAGCCCCAGAGAATAGCCCACCGCGGCCACGCCGCCGATGATGCCCAGGCCATAGCCCACCTCAGCCTGCGCCCCAGCACTGGCCGTCACTGTCGCGCCCACCTCCGGCACAAAAGGCTTGACCCATCCGTTCATTTTGACGCCGTAGGTGACGCCGCCGCTGCTGGCTACGTGCAATTGCACCAGAGTGAAAAGGTCCAGCACAGGTACGTGCAGGAAGGGCAACCCCACATAATCTTCCTTCACCAGATCGAAACTGCCCAACTC
>JAHEML010000410.1 GCA_024643705.1 Caldilineaceae bacterium
GGCGCGCTGGGTGCAGATTTTCATGAATCTCAGCAGTTGGCTGGTGTCTTTTCCATGCTGGCAAGCGTGCCGTTGATGCTGGCCGGGGTCTTTTTCGCCAACCCAAACAGCGCCATCATCCGGGTAATCTCCTGGTTTCCCCTCACCGCACCCACGGCCATGATGCTCCGTCTGCCCATGACCGAAGTGCCGGTCATCGACATTGTGGGCAGCATCGTCACAATCCTCGTTACTATCCCGCTCATCGTCTGGCTGGGGGGTAAAATTTTCCGCATGGGGTTGCTGATGTATGGCAAGCGGCCCAAAGTGGTGGAAATCTGGCGGCTCCTGCGCGAGGCATAACAAGATTGCGTGCTGCGTCGATTGGGTTGTTCGGGGAGGATGCTCCGGGGGCTTTCGCAACTGCTGTGTCAACACCATGCCACCAACAAGTAAGATTACTGTGCAATCCGAATTGATTGTGCAGTACAGATACGACCCTTGCGCCTGTGTTATACTGGACTGCACCGACCATTTTCAGTATTTCCGCAAACGCAAACGAGAGCAACAAACAACATGACTGACTACCTCCTCCGCATCCTCACCGACGCCGGCGACCTGCGCGCCGTGATGGCCCACACCTCTGGATTGACCGCGGAAGTGGCATCCCGCCACCGGGCCTCTCCCCTGGCGACGGCAGCCCTGGGCTATGGGCTGACCGGTGCTGCCCTGCTCGGCGCGCTGCTGAAAGTGCGCCAGCGGGTTGTCATCAAAGCGGCGGGGGGCGGCCCCCTGCAGACCCTGGTGGCAGAATCGGACAGCAACGGGCACAGTCGGGGCTACGTTGGGGTCGGTGGATTGGCCTCCAGCGGGACAATCACCGATGCCCATGTGGCCGCGGCCATTGGCAATCATGGACACCTGACCGTTGTCAAGGATGTGGGTTTGTCCGAACCCTACCAGAGCACCGTCCCCTTGCAAACCGGCTTCCTGGACGCAGACCTGACTTGGTATCTGAACCAGTCGGAGCAGACGGCGTCGGTGGTGGAGATCGATGCCTTGGTGGATGAAGACGGTGAAGTGTTGGCCGCAGGTGGGCTGCTGCTGCAAGCGTTGCCTGGCGAGACCATCGACACCCTTGTCGCACTTAGCGAGCGCCTGGACGATCTGCCCCCTATCGGCAGACTCCTGGCCGACGGCCAAACACCCGAAGAGATCGTTGCCACCCTTTTTGGGCCATTCGGCTACACCATCACCGAAAAGCGCCCCATCGAATTTCGCTGTGGGTGCAGCCAGAAACGCAGCCTGGCCGCGCTGGCGCTGCTGGATCCAAGTGAACTGGATGAACTGATCGAGTCGGGCTGGGCCGAGGTGGACTGCCACTTTTGCGGGGAACACTACACGATTTCCCGCACCGAGATGGAACAGTTGCGGTGACGGGCGTGAACGTGAAACGAGATGCGTGAAACGTGAGAAAGGTCGGTACTGTCACGTTTCACGCATCTCGTTTCAGAACAAAATTGTCCCGCGGCCTCAATTGCCACCCCTTACGCATTACGCAACACGCACTACGCAATACCCAACCTCCGCTCCACCTCCACCAATGCATCATCGCCCCCCACATTGCCAGGGAAAACCACATAGGCCAACCCAGGATAGCGGCTCTCGTCGCCCGTGCGCCAGACGGGAATACCCGGTAGAATCTGCCCGGCCACGGTGGCGCGCACAACCCCCAACCCCGCGGTAGCCGTGTCACTGCTGGTGATGCCCCCCTTTGCCACCAGATAGCGGGGGCGTTTGCTGATGCTCTGCACGATCTCAATCAGCCCGTCGGAGACCTGGCGACCAATCGACAGGCTGCCCGTGTGATCGTCCACGGTGACCAATTTGCGGCTGGTAAATAGGGCAACCGTCCGCTGGGCGCCCAGCGCGCTATCCACAGCACGGATGGCGGACGCTAGGGTCTCGGCCCGGCGGTCGTCCAGGAGCGCGGCCACGTCAATCTCCACGGGCACAACATCCGGTTGGGCCAAAAGCGCGGACAATTGGGCTGTGGTCTTGGGCACATAGGAGCCAACGACAAAAAGGCCGCCGCCCTTACTGGGTAGATCGAGATCGCCAGCAGTGAGCAATGGCCGGGCAGGCAACCCGGCCCGCACCTGCACAAACGAAGCCGCGGTGCGATACAAAAAGCGTTTCCCCGCATCTTCGGCAGCCAGCAGGCCCAGCACAAAAACGTCCATGTCTCGGTAGCTGGCACAGTTGACGATGCAAGTCTGCCCGTTCGCCAGTCCCAGCAGCCGATCGCGCACAGCATCCGGCCCGCCCGTGCGGAGATCGTCCAATGTGACTGCGGCCACATCTGACGCGGCCACCCGCCCGCCGGTCTTCTCGGCCACCCAGGCCCGCAGTTCGGAGTTGGCGTAGCCAAAGGCTTTGTCCGCGGCATAGGGTGTCTGCGCGGCAGGAACCAGAGTATCGCCCTCGGCCACCCAATGGATGTTGTCCATGGTGTAACGCCCACCTTCCAAAAAGAAGGGAACGATCAGCTCGCCATCAAAAGATTGGCCCAAACCCTCGGCCAGCGCGTCGGTTTCGGCGGGGTAGTGGCCGCGCAGGGTGGAATCGCTGCGGCTGACCACGACCACATCCCGCCCGGTTTGTGCCGACGCCGCGGCCAGATGTTGGCCGATGGTGCGGCCCAGGGTTGCTGCTTCGGGCGCGGGCAGGGCGCGGGAGTTGGTGAGAATGTAAAAACAGGCAGGCTCACGGGCCAGTTCAGCGGCCAGCACGTCCACGTCCCAGCCGGTGAGCACAGGCACATCGTAGACGGTCTGGGTTCCGGTGGGGTCGTCGTCCAGCACGACGATTGTGCGTCCGCTGGCCTCAACCCACTTTCGGATGGTTGCGCGCAGGTCGTCGGGCCATTCGGGGGGGAGGGAGGAGAGGGTTGTGGATTTGGAAGTTGGTTGGATTTGCATGGCGAGTTCCCGGTTGGGTTGGGGTAAAGGGATGGGAGATTAAAGATTGGGAGATTAAGAGATTGGAAATGGTAGCGCCTGTGGCCTCGCGGTTCTTCAGCATTTTAGCTTATCGGCATATGAGAACCGGTAGATCGGTTGTGCGCAGGACTTCGTCTACCGCGCTGCCCAGGACTACTTCGACAACGGGGGTGTGGCCGTAGCCACCGATGATCAGGTGATCCGCCTGCTGACGGGCGGCAGTCTGAAGTAGGGCAGAGGCCACCGCGCCTTCTACCCGCAGGCATTCGGCTGCCACCCCATGACGGCGGGTATATTCATAGGCTGTGCCCAACACCTCATTGGTGGTGCGGCCCGCTTCGGCCACGGCTACCACTGTCAGCCGGCACTTCCAACGCGCTGCCAGATAGGTAGCAACATAGAGTGCTTCCTGGGCTTTGAGGCTGCCGTCGTAAGCCACCAAGCCGTGCTGCATGGGCGTGGCGGCCCCAGGGACCAGGAGTAGGGGGCGGGGAGATTGGCGCACCACAACGCCAATGCCCGAGTTGACCCGGGCAAAGAAGCGGCGTTGGGGTGGATGGCTGAGTGGCAGGACGACGACATCGGCCCAGCGCGCCCGCTTGACCAACGCGTGGCCGATGGCATAGGTGCGCTGGGTGGCCGTCTGCACCCGCAGATCGCACTGAATGTCCAGTTCCCGGCAGCGGCGCTCGAACTCCAAACGGATGGCCCGCACCTCTGGCCGGTTGCGCTGCTCTTCGCTGGCCGCCAGGTGCAGCCCGTGAAGATCGCCCCCATCCCGCTGGGCGAGCAGACCAGCCTGCGCCACAGCTTGCCAGCCCAATTCGCTGCCGTCCACCGCCACCAGAACATCCTGAAAAAGGCGGCTGATGTGGTGTGTGGGCAGCCAATCTCGACGCCACACGCCGGGCCGGGGGCCAGCATCCAAGGCCGCCGGTGTGACCAGATCGGCCAGGCGTGCGCCCAAGGCAACCACCATGCGGGCGGCTATGTTGTCTCTCCGTTCGCTGAAACGCTCCACCAAATCCTGTGCCGCGGCGGTTGTATCCACGGGCCAGCCCAGCTCCCGGGAGACGTCCGAGCGATGTTCGGATATCCAGGCGTAGAGATCGGTCTCGGTGCGGCCAGGGAAGTTGCGCAGAATCTCCCGCGCGCGCACCATTTCGACAGCGGGCTGGTAGACGTTCTCGAACCAGTCGACCACAGCTTCGTCGTAGGGGATTTTGTGCTCTTGGGCGCGGGAAAGGTAGTAGTGATGGACGTCAATCATTTCCATCAAAATGGTGTATTGTCCCGGCACAGTGACCACTAGTTCATGGCCGGGGCAGAGGCGGGCAAAGTCGGTGTAGGCCAGGAATTCGGCTCGCTCGGCTTTGATGATCACCGCGTCCAGGTCGTCTTCGGGCCGGAGGGGGACATCGGTCTCGATTTCGGTGACAACCGCGTCGATCTCGTCTGCGCCGATCTGCCGGGCCACCGAAACCCGGTGGTTGCCATCCTGGACAAAGTAGACATGGCCTAGTTGGTAGACATCGATGGGGGGCAGAACTTTGTGGTCGAGCACAGCCCGGCGCACGCTGGCCCAGCGGCTGCGGTCGCTGTCCCGCTTGGGC
>JAHEML010000411.1 GCA_024643705.1 Caldilineaceae bacterium
GTAGTCGGTTGGTTCAAGAAAACGGTTCATTCAAAGACATGCAGTGCCGTGCGGTTGCGCTCGATAAAATCCCAATCATAGACCACGCCCAAACCTGGACCGTCGGGCACGGGCACTGTGCCGTCGGCGGCAATGTCTTCAGGCTGGTCGGAGTATCCGTTGGTGTAGACGGGTGGCACAAGATTTGGCATACCCGGCCCCATGAGCGCCATTTCATAAAAATGGGAATTGCGCAGGGCCGAGAGCACCGCGCGGTGGGCTGGCCCGCAGGCGTGGAGCTGCACATCCAGCCCCAGAGCTTCGCAGAAGGTGGCGATCTTCAGCGCGCCGGTGATGCCCAGATCATACTCCGGGTCGGCGTGGATCATGTCGCAGCCCCCGGCCAGCAGAAAATTGGCCTTTAGCTCAACACCCCGTACATGTTCGCTGACCAGAATGGGTGTCCGCAATTTCTCCCGCAGGCGGCGGTGACCTTCCACTGCCACGCCACTGTCCCGGTAGGGGTCTTCGTACCAAAAGTAGTTGGCCTCGTCGCAGGCCCGCCCCACATAGAGCGCGTCCATCCAGGTGCGCAACTGGCAGGCGGGGTCTACCATCAGATACATGTCGTCGCCCACAGCTTTGCGCACGCCCAGCACGGTGCGGGCTTCTTTGGCTGCGTTGCCCTCGTGCCAGCCGTGAATCTTGAAGCCGACAAAGCCTGCCTCTTTGCAGGCCAGAGCATAATCAGCGTAGGCTTCCGGGCTGTCCAGCCCACCTGGCTCCACTTGGCCGTGGTAGGTGCTGGCGTAGGTGGGCAGCCGATCCCGGTAGCCGCCCAGCAGTTTGGAGACGGATGTGTTGTACTTTTTGCCCGCCAAATCCCACAGGGCAATGTCCAGCACACCGTGACCCATGTGATCATAGGCGCGCACTTCACGTTTCAGGTCATCGTAGATGATGGCGCGTTGTTCCGGATCACGGCCAAGGAGATTGGGGGCCAGCATGGCGCATTGACCGAGCGTGGACGGGGTTCCTACCCAGTGAGTGACGTACTCTCCCGCCGCGCCGTCGTCGCAGAGGATACGCACAGCAAAGCGTTGGGCATCGAAGGTGGCCCCCTTTTTGTAAATGATGTTGCCCACCCCAGCCGCGGAATGTGCGCCCAGGCCCACGTCTTGCGCCTGAAAGCGAAATGCGTGGATTTCAACTCTGTCTATGCGGCTCATTGATTCTGTCTCCTTGTGGTTGGACGAGTGCGATCTGTGCTATCGCTGGATAATCGGTACATAGCTTCGAAATGGATGGTCTGTGGATCGATTGGCGTTGATTCGTCCTGCGCCGAGCTGCCCTGGGTATTCAGTGTTGACCGTGTCTACATTGTCGGCGGCGGTCCGCACTACTTCGATGGCACTATCTCTGCTGTATCCGAAGTTTGACATGAGAATTCCCAACAGCCCAGAGACAAAGGGGGCTGAAAAAGAGGTTCCACTATCCGAAGCATAGCCTCCGTCCTTTGTGATCGATCGAATCTGACGAAAGGGTGCGCCTACATCAACCCATGAACCATAATTTGACCCATCGGCCTTCGCCCCACTGGGCAGCAGCCCAGCCACAGCAATAACTAGATTCTCGTTGTCACCTGATCCGTAAGCAGCTGGATAGAAGGGGGCAGCGCTGTTGCCGTTGCCTGCCCCAGCCACAATAGCCACACCTGCATCGTATGCAGCCTGAATAGCAGCTAGCTCATCCTGGCAAAATTCTGTACCGCCATAGCTGATGTTGATGATTTGGGCACCGTGAGAAGCCGCATACTCAATCGCCTGCGCAGACAAGCTGCAGGTGATTTCGGATGATTCCTGCGCAACGCGAATAGGCATGATGCGTAGCCCTTCAGTTCCTGCCACCGCGTCACCGCCTCCGATCCCTGCTACACCTCTTGCTTTCAAATTGACAATATCGTTGTTCATCCTGGCTGCAATAATTCCGGCAACTTTGCTCCCGTGGCTGTCTGATGATTCATCATCTGCACTCGTGTCATTGTCGATGAAATCGTAGCCTGTGATCAAATTTGAGGCTATGTCTGGATGGTCCAAGTCTGCACCCGTATCAATGACGGCGACTGTGATAGGGTATGTTGGATTGATCCCTGTGAATCCGCGTGCCCACATGGCCAGTGCCCCGATGTCGGTGTAATAGCCCTTTTGATAGTTTTGAAATTCCTCGTCGAGCGGCCCTGTGGCAAGATCAGGGGTTTGGCTACAGGGCCGGTTAGCCGTGATAGATTGCGTGTTGGAAGCAGCCAAATAGCCAAAATGGCGATCTGTATCGCCCAGCGCGCGACTAGACGTCGCACCGCTGGCACCGGCCAGTGGTTGATCCGAGAGGAAATAGGCCATGCCCTGCCCTAATCCTGTGGGTAGGGTGTTTGGGGCAATCGAATAGACTGCACCGGGGCCAATCTCAAAATTATCCACGCATGGGATCATGCCCGACTGAGAAATGTAACGAGGGGTAACGGTGGCGGGGGTAGAGCCTGGATTGTACAAATAGGTGGTCGTAGACCAGTTGTCGGTCTGGCTCATGAGTAACGGGAATGCAAGGGCTTTTTGGTTATCAAGAGAATCATCATTTGCCGGTTGATACGACCAACTGCCAAGCAATTGGCTGCCCTGCCTTGCCTCAACAACCACAACTCCAGAGATATTGCTGCCATCGCTGCCAACGACTGTTGCCCCTCCCGTCCAACCATCTGCATGAGCTTCATCGGCTTGATCGAAGCAGTGCATGTTTCCTGAGGGCAAGGAAGCGAACGTCGCCGACAAATTATCCGTGTAGCTGACCGTAATCGAATTGGCAATACCACTAACATTCTGCACACAGAGCTTAGAAGTTTGCAGATTGTGATTTTTGAACAGGGCTGGAGCGTATAGCTTTTGTTCAAACTGGAGATTCACTGGGTAGCTATGTCGAATCCCCAAAGGATCGTTATATGTGCGAACACTGCCGCTCACTTTCAGCGGTTGATCGGAGAATAGGATGATACTTCCCTGGAAATTATCTGGAATTCCAGACAACTGTGCTAGGTCGATTTCTATAGCCTCATTTGCTAGAATTTCATAGAGCTCAGAAAAAACCGATGTGTCTGAATCCTGGTAGATATCAAGGCCAATAGTAGCCCTTTCATATCCGTAGTTTTGCAAGGTGAATTTGGATGAAAAGTCGTTATGATTTTTGATAACGTATGGTATCGGTAAAATAAAACAAAAGGAGCACCAGCTACTGGATACTTGACTGAGGGCAGCATAATTCCCGATGTATGCATCGTTGCCAGCTTCAGTCAGCTCATAGTTGACTGCCTGAAGTTCATCGTCCACGTTCACACGAGCGAAACCCACGAAATCCTCAGGTTTTGCAAAAACGGTATTTGCTTCGCTTGAGATAATGTCAGTGGTATCAAGTATCTTCTGGCCGGTGAGTGAGTAGTATTCGATAGTCATTCCCACGCTGGCTGCTGTCAGATTCTGTACACTGATTGTGCCGGCACTTGGTAGAGCGATGAAGCCGCGTACTTTCACACGGGGTGCCAGCTCTTCGCCCACATTTGATGAAGATGTATTAGCCTGGATAGAGTGCAGAATAGCCAATGCCAAACAGACTCCCAATAGGAGGGCAAAGCCACTTATTCTGAGGCCGTGATGGACTGTATTATCTATTGACTCTTTCTCCATTCCATTATCTCCCTTTGTTTTCTACCTTCAAAAGTGGCCTTTATATCGAATTTATTCAATATGGAAGGTCTTCTGGCTTGAGGCTGGTCGCTGACTCAATTGTTTTTTTGGCGCTATTGTTTTGCTGATTTTGCCCAACAAGTCTATGCAAACCGGTAGCCAATGCATATCACCGGTTTCTTCAGCCAACTCGAATGCCCTGCGGGCTTCTAGCTCAGCCAATTCCTGGTTCTGTAGATCAATATATATTTCTGCGAGGGTTAGACGGCATGCAATCATAAGATGCGAATCGTCGGTTTGATCGGCCAAGTCAATGGCCGTACGAATATGCGTCAATGCTGAGTCAAATTGCATCAGTTCTCTGTATTCATCAGCCAGATTATGATGTGCCAGGCGGAGGCCCTGAACATTGCCTATTCTCTCCGCCAGAACTAATCCCTTTCTATAGAATTCAACAGCCAATTCGTTCTGCCTCAGCTCCGCATAATCCGAGGCCAGATTGGTGTACAAAAGCGTCAGCGCTATAGTATCCCCAATCCTTTCGGCAATTTCCAACGCCGCCTGATTGGCGCTCACGGCATCATCGAGCCGTTGTTGTGCTCCATAAATCACAGCAAGGTTGCTATGGGAACGCAATACCCCGCGCAGGTTCTCCACCTTTACCCTTCGTTTAGCCAGGGCCAGCTCGAAATGTTCCGCGCTGTTGGCGAGATCACCCTTAAAATAGAATGCCTTTCCTAGCAGGTCGTGCAATTCGGCAACGACCAATGGGCTCATGGCAACATCGAAACGGGCAAGCACACTTTGCACCTCGGCCAGAACTTCGTCATACTCACCAACGGCCAGGCGTAGTGTACCAATTCCCACATGCA
>JAHEML010000412.1 GCA_024643705.1 Caldilineaceae bacterium
TGGTCGTGTCGAATGGTGGGTTCGCCATCTATCTTCTCCTTTGCCGATACGCGTCTGTGAGCGGGAACAGTTACAACAATTTGTAAAAGAAAACCGTGGTATCCGGCGCGCCATGTTCGTCAATCACATAGGCCGGGATTTCGCCGACCCGTGTGTAGCCACACTGGACATAGAGGGCTTCGCCCGCATCGCCCAGGCGGGTATCCAGCACAAGGGTTGTGCGCCCCAGCCGTCGGGCTTCCGTTTCCAGCGCAGCCATCAATGCCCGACCAATCCCCCGACGGCGGAAGGTGGAATGGACAAGCACTTTAGCAACTTCGGCCCGATTTCTGCCGTTGGGCTTGGAGCTGGGCTGCAATTGGGCCGTGCCTGCCAATTGGTTGCCCACATACGCACCAAAAAGCAAGACTCCACCCTGGCCCACATCGGCGCAAACATCTTGCCAGTAGACAGCGGCTTCGTCTTCGGCCAAGGGGCGATGAAAACCCACCGATGCGCCGTTGTTGACCGAGTCGATGAGCAGATCGGAGAGGTCGCCCAGCGCAGAAATAGCTTCGTCCTCAGAGAGAATCGTAACTCTGTTCATCTCATTCATCCTTGCGCCTATCCCTTTGCTTCTTTGCGACTTTGCGTTAAAAATCGTAACAACCAAGCCTTTGCCACGAATTCAACGAATTGCACGAATGATTGAGCCAAATTCGTGGTATTCGTGCAATTCGTGGCGAAAACCTAGTCGCTGGCTTGGTAGTTACTAAAAATCAACCTATGGTTACAGAATTTTCTGCCCAAAAATCGACGCAATCAACTCCACTGCCAACTCGGCGGTTCGGTTGCCATCGTCCAGGATCGGGTTGATCTCCACCACGTCCAACGAGGCGATTTTCCGCGATTCGGCCAAAATCTCCATGAGCAGGTGCGCTTCGCGGAAGGTCAGCCCGCCGGTGACAGGTGTACCTACCCCTGGCGCGATGGAGGGTTCCATGGCATCCATATCAAAGCTGACGTGAATGCGGGTGAGGTGGCTCAACCGGGTGAGGGCGCGCCTTGCCACCGTTGCCATACCAAGTTCGTCCACATCCCGCATGGTGAACACAGTGACACCGCTGATCGCCAATGCCTGGCGCTCCTGGACATCCAAATCCCGGATGCCGATCATCACCACATCCTGGGCGCGCAGTTTAGCCCCTGGGTGGCCCAGGTTGACCAACTCGTCGCGGCCCTGACCCAACAGCACAGCTACGGGCATCCCGTGGATATTGCCCGACGGGGTGATCTCCGGGGTGTTGTAATCCCCGTGGGCATCCACCCAAATCAACCCCAATGGCCCGCCACTGGCGCTGCCGCCCACGGTGCCGATGGCGATAGAGTGGTCTCCACCCAGAAAGATGGGAATCTCCGGCGTGGTGGCGCATTCCTGGGCCATGGCGTAAATGGCTGTGCAAGCCTCGATCACTGCGGTCAAATGGCGCAGACCACCCCCATTGGATTCGATCCAATTCTCGGCACGCACGGTTGCTTCGTCGCGCACGGGCACAGAGACATTGCCCACATCTTCCACCTGATGGCCCAGCCGTTGCAGCCGCTCGAACAGGCCCGCATAGCGCACCGCGCTGGGGCCCATATCCACACCCCGGCGCTGCTGACCCAAGTCCATGGGTACGCCGACAATCCGTATTTGGTGCATAGAGATACCTGTTTCCTCGTAGGGGTTCATTGCCCCGAAACATGCTGGGTGAAACGTGAGATCACACGGTCCGCATCACGTTTCACGTTTCGCTCAACATTTTTTACTCGACAATCTCGGCCATACCTTCGCCACCACCGTCTGCGCCACCGCTGATCGCGCCCGTCTCCGGATCAATGTAGAGGGCATGGACCAGCCCCACGCCACCGTAGCTGTAGGGTAGCTCCAAAACAGGGTGGCGTTTGGCGACTTGCCGCATCACAGTGCCGGGGATGCGCCGTTCGTGGCGGATGGCCCCCACCTGACAATCAAAACGGGGCGCGTAAACCGCTTCCTGCACGCTCATCCCGAAATCCAACACATTCATAATCACCTGGACACAGCCGGTGATAATGCGTGTGGCTCCCGGCGCGCCCAATGCCAACAAGGGGTGGCGGGCCTCGGTGTCATCCTTGCGGTAGACGGTGGTGGGGGCCATGCCCGTGGTGCGTCCTTTGCCCGGTGCAATCGAATTGGGGTGGCCGGGCCAAGGATGGAAATTGATCATGGAATTGTTATACATAAACCCAAGCCCTGGCGTGATGACACCGGAAGACATGCCCAAAGAATGGGTCAGATTAACCACGTTGCCCGCGCCGTCCACCACGCTGACATGGGTCGTGTGGGGTGAGCCGGTGGGGGTAAATTCCGCGTGGATCGGCTGGCCGGCGGCGATATGATCCCGCCAGTGTGCGGCCCGCTCTTTGGTCATCATCCATTCGGTGGGCACATCCGCAAAGTTGGGGTCGGCCATGTGGGGGTTGCGGTCGGCAAAGGCGGCTTTCATTGCCATGGCTACGGTGTAAATATAGTCGGGCGAATTGTGGCCCAGGGCAGCAAGGTCGTAACCTTCCAGGATATTGAGAATAGCGATGAGCGTCGGCCCCCCGTGGGGAGGGGCCGCGCTGGTGACCACGTGGCCTCGGTACGTCCCCTGCACCGACATCTGCTCGCGCAGTTGGTAGCCCTCGAAGTCCGGGCGGGTGACGAAGCTGCCATTGGCGGCCAAATCCCCGGTCATCCGCGCCATCAGATCGCCACGATAAAAGTCCTCTGGCCCGTTGGCAACAATGCGCTCCAGGCTGCGGGCGTAGTCTGGGTTGCGGATGATATCGCCCGCTTCGTAGGGGCTACCGTCGTCCAGATAAATGCGGCTGGCCTCGGTGTGGCGGGTGATCTGATCCAGAAAAGAGACCGTTTCGGGGTAGCGGCGGGAGCGCTGCCACCAGCCCGCGATCATTCCGCCCACCATCCAGCCTTCTTCGGCCAGACGGATGGCCGGCGCAGCTACATCGGCCCAGGATTTGGTTCCCCAGCGCTCCAGCAGCGCGGCCAGCATTTTCACAGTGCCCGGCGTGCAAATAGAGGTGTAGCCGCTTTCGTTGAGGTGGCCTTTCAGAAAAAAGCCCCATCCATCCGGGTTGGGGCGGATCACCTGATCCACCCACATATCTTCTGTCACCTTGGCCCCGGCCAGCGCGGGGGCGTCCATGCCGATGGAGCCGGACATGCCGGCTAGGTGTAGGTTGACCAGCGCATAGCCACCCAGACCACAGTCCTGGGGGTCTATAATCCCCTGGGCCAGGGCGCAGGCCACCGCGGCGTCGATGGCGTTGCCGCCCTGGTGTAGAATCGTGGCCCCGGCGTCAACCGCATCGGGCTGGGGGGCGCAAATAGCTGCGGGCATTGGGTCTCTCCGTGGTTGTGTGGTTGGTAAATGAGTGCGTAGTGGGTAGTGCGTAAGAATTGTGACGACCGTTTCAACCGCCGTCTGAGCGGCTACTCGACCGGCGTTGCGGCATTCTGTGGTTTGTCTTCTTTGGACTTTCGGGGCAGGCGAGGCAAAACGCCGCTCTCCTGGACATTTTCCCGCGCCTGCTGGGCAACGTATCCAATAAACGCGGCCAGCAGACCCAGGCCGACAAAAATGTAGACGATGGTGAACAATTTGCCCGCGGGCGTTTGCGGTGAGAGATCGCCATAGCCGACTGTCGTCAACGTGATGACGCAAAAGTAGAGAGCATCGATCCAGCCCATGCCTTCCACTACATGATAGAAGACCGTGCCTGATCCGATGACAATCAGCACCAGAGTGCAGAGAGAGCGGAATTCCGGGTCGGCCAGACCTCGGCGGATGGCCCGCACAAAGTGCCAGAGGGTGAGCAGAAATTGGATCATTCCCGAATCATCTCCAGAGTGAGAGCTGAAGGCGGCCAAAGCAATCAATCAACGTGCAGCAAACCAAGGCAAAGGGGTGGTGATCAAAGCGTGGAAGATAGTACACAGTACAAGTCAAATGCACAGTGCAAACCAAAGTTGACAGAGGAGTAGTATAGCACAGGTTGAAATGAATCTGTGATACAATCGCTGAAAACCATCCAACGCCCAGAATGGGAAACCGCCTGATGACTCATCCTTCGCTTGATCTCGAACCCCTTACCCCCGACATCTACCGGCTGCGCCTGCCACTGCCCTTTGCTCTGGATCACGTGAATTGCTACCTGATCCGGGGCGGCAAGGGCTGGACGCTGCTGGATACGGGGTTGCACACGCCAGAAGGGTGGCAGTGCTGGTTGGATGCCTTCGCCAGCCTGGAGATTACACCGGACGCGATTGAACAGATCGTCCTGACCCATGTCCACCCGGATCACTACGGGATGGCCGGGACGTTGCAGGCGTGGACCGACAACGCCGCGCCTGTGCGCATGTCTGTGGCAACGGCGGAAGCAGCCGAAGTCATCTGGCGCTCGCCTGCCGAGGAGTGGCTGGACGAGACCAATGATTATCTGCGGCGCAACGGGCTGGAAGCATCGTTTCTGGAAAGCGTGTTACAGAGTATGCGGGGGAT
>JAHEML010000413.1 GCA_024643705.1 Caldilineaceae bacterium
CGGGCTGATGGCTACACCGGTGATGTGGTTGGCGGCGCGGGCTTCCAGCCAGACGCTCTGCCAGATGCCGCTGCTATAGGTATACCAGTGGGGGACCTGCTTGCCCACCAGGGTGGTGGATTCGGCGATGTCCCAGGCGCGCAGGGTGACGATGACTGTCTCGCCGGGCTGGGCGTACTGGCTCAAGTCGATGGAAAAGGGGAGGTAGCCGTTGTCATTCTCCGCGGCGATCTGGCCGTTCACCCAGACCCGCGCGCTCCAATCCACTGCGTTGAAATTGAGAAAGGCGCGCCGACCTGCCCACTCGGCGGGGATGGTCACCGCCCGCTCGTACCAGCCCGCGCCCCGGTATTCGGGTGCAGCCACGCCGGAAAGGGGCGATTCCCAGGGGAAAGGGACGTTGATCGTCAACTCTTTGCCATTGCCGGCCCGGTGGAAACCATACTTCTCCGGGGTGCTGCGATGCCAACCCATCTGCTCACCGTTCACACGGGGATCGAAGGCAAAGCGCCAGGGGCCATTCAAGCTACGCCATTCGTCCCGGCGCAGGTAGGGTCGTGGGTAATCGGGTCGAGGGGTGTCGGTCATATTTATCTCTCGCTGTGGAAGTTGGATTAAAACGATTTACCGCGAAGATATTTTCAACGCAAAGTAGCAAAGCTGCAAAGAGAGACAAAGAAGGGAACGCAGAAAGACGCTGATATTTCCGGATCAGCGTTCATCTGCGTTGATCCGCGTCCAGCCTCTTGCGTTTTCTCTACGCCTTTGACTCTTTGCGCCTTTGCGTTAAATCTGTACACGTCGCCCCTCCTTCGCAGCCAGATACGCGGCGTAGATCATCCTCGTCACGTCCAGCCCCAACCGCCCATCCGAGCGCGCCGGACGCTTCTGCGCCACGGCTTCCACAAAATCCTGACACATAGCCAGATGGCCCGAAGACCAATCCTCGTTGGGGAGGGGCGTGTTCCACCCCGCGCTGGTGCTGACCTTTTCCATCAGATAGGCGTTGTCCAGGACGGACGGGTGGGGGCTGTAACTTTGCAGCAAGTCGTGGGGGCTGAGATTGCATTTGAACTGGCCGTTGTCCAAGAAAATCTCCAACTTGCTCTCCATCCCGCCCAGCACAGCGTCGGACGCGTAGACGACGCCCCGGCTGCCATCGCTGAAAGTCAGAATCACCGCGGCCCAATTCTCCACATCCTGCCAGCCGCGCACAATCCAACCTTTCTCGGCGTCAGCCACTGCGGGAATTTGCGACAGATCGCCCACCTCTGCACTGACAGCAACGGGATGGATCGGCGTGCCGTTGCGGGCCAGTCCCTCCTGGGCTTTGAGATACAACATCGCGCCGATGGGGTGCGCGCCCAGGCGTACCAGCGCTCCGCCGCCGGTGTAGCGCCAGATTTTGGAAAAGGGTGAGTGGGAACCGTTGTGACATTCGCCACCCCGCATTTCTAAAATCGCGCCGCCGCTGTGGGCAATCAGCCCCGCAGCCCGGTGGATGGAGGGTGCATAGACCCAGTTCTCCCCGTACATCAACTGCACACCCGCCCGTTCGGTAGCAGCCACCATGGCCGCCGCGTCTTCCGTCGCCACTTCCAGCATATGTGCTCGGCTCTGACCAGAAATGTCAGCGTCGGACGCGTCGGCGGGCAAATCCTGGCCCACATAGGCGGTGAGGGGCTTGGTGCAGATGACCTGCTTGCCCGCGGCCGCGGCCGCTTCGGTCATGGGCCGGTGCAGGTGGTTGGGTACGCAGAGGTCCACCGCATCTACTTCGGGGAGGGCGAGGAGTTCCCGGTAGTCGGTGGTGACCTGGGGGATGCGGTGACGGGCGGCGAAGGCATTGGCTCGCTTGTGGGTGGCCGCGGCCACAGCCACAAGTTGCACATCGTAGCCGTGAACTTGAGCGTAGCAGCGGGCGCGGGTCTCGGCCAAAAAGCCTGCGCCGATGAGGGCCAGGCGGACGGGTGGGCGTGAGGTCATGGGTTTAACTCCTAAAGCAAAGGAAATGGCCGAAGTACGATGCGCAAATCTCCATCATGTCAGCAGGCTGGATGTCGACGGGAGGCGGCGAACTCTCTCGTCGGCACTAAGTTTTTCGCAAAACCCCTCGCAGCGCGGAGAAAAACGCGCCGATCCCTCGCAGCCACGCCGCGCCGGTCTGGCGCGTGCGCTGGAAACGGGGGCGGCCACGGCCGGGTGTGGCACTGGGGGAAACTCTGCCCCGGCGACGTTTGATCGACCCCACCAGCTTTGGCATACTCTCCCCCGCCCCTGTTTGCCCCGGCACAGACGCGGGGGTTTTGCCATCGGCCAACGCCTGCCAGAAACGACGATCCTCGGCGGGCAGGGAGAGGCGGGCCAGAATTGTTTGGGCCATCTGCTGCCGGTAAAGTTCGTCGCCGCTCCACCAGAAGGCGAAAAAGCTGTAAAAACCCAACCCCTTGCCAGTGGTGGCGGTGGCCTGCAATTCCTCCGCGCCCCAGCGGGACGGGGGCAGGGCCAGGGCGTGGCGAACGCTGCCCACCTGGGCAAGGACGGTCTCGGCGTCGGCTTCCTGCAAAAAGCGGGAGAGGGGACGGTCGGCTGGGGCGAAAATATGCAGCCGATCCTGGGCGCGGGTGATGGCGACGTAGAGCAAACGCCGCTCCTCGGCCACGCTTTCACCCCGCGCATAGGGCAGGGTTCCTTCGCTTAGGCCAGGCAGTAGCACCACCGGCCACTCCAGCCCTTTGGCCCGGTAGATGGTCGTCAGCGTGACCAGTTCGGCACCCCCTTTGCGCCGCTGGTGGCTGCTCTCTAGTTGGGAGACAAAGCGCACAAATCGCTCCACGCTGCCCTGGCCCTGGGCCAATTGCAGCAGGGCATCGACCGCGCCAGCTTTGGCTTGGCCCAGGGATTCATCGCCGCTGGCCCGCAGCAGATAGTCCCGATAGCCCAAACGCTGCTCCAATTCGGCCAGCAGGGCGTGGGCCGGACGGTTGCCGATGGATTCGGGCTGCACCTGCCCGGCCAGCCAGCCCAGGTCTGCGGCAAATTTCTCCATAGGCTCGCCGCCCTGCCCCCGGCTGCGTTTGGCAAAGGCACGCAGCGCAGTGGAAATGGACTGCTGCTTCTCGGCTACCCAGGTGCCGATCTCCTCGCCCACAGCCCGTGGTAGATAGCGGTTGGGCCGGTTGCGCAGGCGAGGCCAGATATGCAAAAAGTCGTCGATGCTGTCGTCGGAAAGGGGACGCCCAGCCAACAGATCCGCTTCCATCTGGCCCAGGCGGATGTAGTCGAGCAGCACGGCGGCTTCTTCCCGGCGGTAGAAGGGCTGCTCGCCTTCTACCCTGTAGGGGACACCCGCCTGAAGCAATGCGGCTTCGATGGCTGCTGTCTGGGCATAGAGGCGCACCAGAATGGCGATTCCCTCGGCCCGGCGACCATCGCGCAGGGCGCGCTGCACCTGCCCGACAACGGCTGCGGCCTGGATGACTTCGTCGGCAGGACGATGAAGAACGGTCTCACCATCGAAGCCCTGGGTCAGGCGCACGGTTTTGGGGCTGCGCTCTGGGCTGTGGTGGATAACGGCGTTGGCAAGGGCCACGTGGGAAGCCCGGCAACGAAAGTTGTCTTCCAGAAAGTAGACGCTGGCTTTGTGGCGTTGGGCAAAACTGAGAATGAAACGGGGTTGCGCGCCCCTCCACTGATAAATGGTCTGGTCATCGTCGCCGATCACCATCAGGTTGCCGTGGGGGCGGGCGATGAGTTCGACCAGCTCGGATTGGGCCAGATTCACGTCTTGGAATTCGTCCACCAGCAGGCACGTATAGGTCGACTGCACTTTTTTGAGCAGATCGGGGTGGGCCATCAGCAGTTCCCAGGCCGAGGTAACCATGTCATCAAAGCTGATCCAGCCCCGGTTACGGCGCACGTTTTCGTAGAGGCGAAAAAAGGGCAGATACCAGTCACGGTTTTCCGGGGGGCTGGCCTGGGAGGCGATGCGCCGGGCTGCGGGGGAAAGCTCGGCGCGGCTCAGGTCGGCGTAGGCCAGGTTGCCTTTGCTGCGGGCCACAAAGCCAAGGAAATCATCCTGATCCAGCCGATTCAACTCAGTGCTGTATTCCACTTTACGGCGGCGGGCTTCGTCGAGTGCCGCCCAGAGGACACGCCGCTCGATTCCATCAAAGCCGGCTTTGTTCTCTGCGGCGGCGGGCAACAGGCCCAATGTTCCGGCCTGGCGCACAATGCCATAGCCCAAGCCATGAAGCGTCTGGACTTGCACGCCATCCACACCCCGCCTTTTGAGGTTGCGGCGGATGGATTCAGCCGCGTCCCGGTTGAAGGAGGTTGCCAAAATTTCCCGGGGCAAAAAGAGGCGCTGGCGCACCAATCGCTCGATGCGGGCTGTCATGGTGGTGGTTTTGCCCGCACCTGCAGTGGCAAAGACCAGAGCCGGTCCCCGATCGTGGGCCACGACGCGTTGCTGTTGGGGGGTGAGGGGAGACATTGCGAAATCCATAAGCGGGTGTGCGGATGAGCGGATGTGCGGGTGTGCAGATGAGCGCTCCGATGCTATATCGTT
>JAHEML010000007.1 GCA_024643705.1 Caldilineaceae bacterium
AGCCGCGTCGGGGTAGGCGCGGGGATCGGTTGTGCGTTGCTGCCAGGGCTGCTCGTTTTGGCGAAGTGTTGCCATCAGCCGCCGGTAGATGAGAATCGACTTCTGGCGGTAGGGTTCCAGCGCGAAGCGTTCCAGCACGTCCATTTCGTCGGATGGAACCAGCTTCATATCTTCGGCCAGGCTCTCCAGGAAAGGCTGGGAGAATCCCATGCGGGTTTTGGCAACGCTCAAATGGCCGTACAGGCTCTCCACCGCCTGGGCGTACAGCTTGAGAGCCTGCCCTTTTTGCTCTCGCAGGGCCGCTTCGGTCACTTCCAAAGTGACAAAGGGATTGCCATCCCGGTCGCCGCCCATCCACGAGCCATAGCGCAGAAAGGGCGGAATGGCGAAGGATTCTTCGGGCCAGGCATCTTCCAGCGCCCGGCTCAGTTCCCGGTAAATTTGGGGAACCAACTCGAAGAGGGTTTTCTCGAAAAAGTAGAGACCCCCGCGCACTTCGTCCAGCACAGTGGGTCGGCGCTCCCGGTTTTCGTCGCTCTGCCACAGGGCCACAAGTGTCTCGCGGATGCCGTCGTAAATGGCCTGTTCCTCACTAGGCAAGAGGATGTTGTAATCCAGATCGTGGAGTTGCTGGGCCAGCCCCTGCAATTTGAGCAGAATTGTGCGGCGCTTGGCCTCGGTGGGGTGGGCGGTGAAAACAGGCATAATCAGCAAATCGTTGAGCATCTGCCGCATTTCGTAGGCCTGCATCCCGTCGGCTTTGAGCGTTTGCACAGCTGCGGCAATTGTCTCGCGCATGGGTCGTTCTTCCAATTGCGCCTGACCTTCCCGCTCGCGCAATACCCGTACCCGCTGCTGCTCTTCGGCCAGGTTGATGAGCTGAAAATAGGTGGAGAAGGCTTTGAGCACCGCTTCTGTGCGGTCATCGTCCTGCACCAGTTGATTCGTCAACTCCAACAGTCGATCCCCTGCGCCCGCATCGCCGCCCCGCTGGGCACGGGTCAGGGCACGCAGTTCCTCCTCCAGATCGAAGACCGTCTGGCCCTCTTGCTCGATAATCGTTTCGCCCAGCAGATTGCCCAGGGTGCGCACACTGTGGCGCAGGCGGGCGTCGGAGGGTTCGGGGGCGGGTGTGGTTGTTTGGCTCATTGAAATTCCTCGTGAAGATTGGGTATTGCGTGTTGCGTATGGCGTATTTCGTAGGTAGTGGCGCTGTCGCATCGGTCATCATTGAGGGTAGTGAGGAGGGTTATTTCATCACTGTCCAACTTCATCAGACACCGATTCAATGCGACTGCCTACGCAATACGCCATACGCTATAGCGCTCCTACCACCAAATCCCCCATGACAACCGTCCCCACCGTTTCAGTGCCCGTGTGGGCGATGTCTCGGGTGCGCACGCCTTCGTTGAGAACGACATCGACCGCGGCTTCGATGGCGGCGGCTTCTGCCTCCAGGCCCAAGCTGTGGCGCAGGAGCATGGCACTGCTCAGGATAGCGGCCAACGGGTTGGCGATGCCGTGACCGGCAATGTCCGGCGCGCTGCCGTGAATCGGCTCGTAGAGTCCAAGCGGCAAGTTGTGGTTGTTCATCAGATCGCCCAGGCTGGCGGAGGGGAGCATCCCCATGGAACCGGCCAGCATGGACGCTTCGTCGGTAAGAATGTCGCCGAAGAGATTCTCGCTGACCACCACATCGAAGTCCGCGGGCCGCCGGATCAGATGCATGGCCATGGCATCCACCAGCACATGCTCCACCTCCAGTTCGGGGTACTCTTTCAGCACCTCCACCGTCACCCGCCGCCACAGCCGGGACGAAGCCAGAACGTTGGCTTTGTCCACGCTCGTCAGCTTTTTGGAGCGGCCCATGGCAGCATCGGCGGAGAGGCGCACCACCCGCTCAATCTCCGGGGTGGTGTAGAGCATGGTGTCGTAGGCTTCATCGCCGTCGGCCCCGGCTTCTTTGCGCGGGCCAAAATAGGCACCGCCGGTCAGCTCGCGCACCACCAGCAGGTCAACGCCCGCCAGCACTTCCTCTTTGATGGCGCTGGCCGCGATCAGTTGGGGGTGCAGTTTGACTGGGCGCAGGTTGGCGAAGAGATTGAGTGCTTTGCGGATAGCCAGCAGGCCCCGCTCCGGGCGGTCTTTGGCGTTGGGGTTGTCCCATTTGGGGCCGCCTACCGCGCCCAGCAGCACCGCGTCGGCGGTTTTGGCCGCTTCCACAGTGGCGTCGGGCAGGCTCGTGCCCAATTCGTCGATGGCTCGCCCACCCATCAATTGCTGGTCGAAATGGAACGTATGGCCGAACTTCCGGCCAACGGCTGTCAATACCTTTTCCGCCTCAGCGGTCACTTCCGGGCCGATGCCATCACCGGCCAAAACGACAATGCGTGCGTCCACAATGGATACCTTTCGTGTGTTTTGTAAAGCAAGCAGTTAGCTTACGGTCGGCGCAAACTAACTGCTTGCACTTCTTTGCTTTGTACTACCTTATTCCGTCACCATCGCCATGGGCGCGTCCAGGGGGCGCATGGCAACAACCGGCCCACTCTCTTCGTCCACCCAGACGCCGCATTCGCTGCCGCCTGCGCTCACGCCCAATTCCACCGGCGTGCCGTCCATGCGCAGCACCGGGTGGTAGAACTGGGCCACCTGTTCCGCTTCGCCCACAATGTAATGGCCGATGAGCGAGCGGCGGAAGCGGTCTTGGCTGGTGTTGGGGAAGCTGCCGTGAACCAGTTGGCCGTTGAAAAAGAGGACGTCCCCGGCTTGCATCGTCACCGGTTCGGCTGCCATACCCGCGGGTATGGGCACAGTCACATCGGTGAAACTTTGGGTGGTATCGGCCTGCACCGTGCAAAGAATGGGTAGATCGTGGGTTCCCGGCACAACCTGCAAACAGCCATTTTCCACATCGCAATCATCCAAAGCCATCCACGCGGCAATGCACGTACCCGGCTGCACTTTCAGATAATATTGGTCTTGGTGGAGCGCTTGGCCCCGGCCCCCGGCTGGCTTAAAGTAGAGCATGGTCTGCACAGCAAAGGGCGAAATGCCCAGGAGACTGGTCATCCACGCATCCAGCCGCTCGTCCAGCATCCAGTCCAGGCTCATATCGTCCCAGCGGTGCATGTGGATCATGCGGGGGTAGCGTTTGAGCGGATCGCTGCTGGTCAGGTCCACGCCGGCAAAATCGCCGGGATAGGTGTTGGCTGCCCGCAGTTGCATGAAATGCTCCCGATAGATCGCCGTTTCTTCTGGGCTAAACAGCCCCCGGGCGATCACAAAACCACGCTCGTGAAATTGTGCGATCTCGTTTCGATCTGCCATCTGTTCCCCCAGGTTTGTTGATTCAAAGGCTGTTGACATTAAGAGATAGAGACTTCTTGCGGTTCCGAGGCCCATTCGAAGAAGGTGGTGGTTCCCAGAGCCAATCGGGCAAATTCCAGGGCTACTGCGTATTTCAGGTTAAAGTTTGGGTTGGTATAGTATCGTCGAGCTAGCGTCTGCAACTCAGTGTCCACCTCACCCAGCCGCTCCAACGTCTCTTTCAGCCGGGGAAGATTGTGATTGGCAGCCAGAAACGCATAGACGATCATGCGCTGCATGGCTTGGTCCAGGATAAAGAGTGCGGTTTCCGGTGCACGTTCGGCCACATCGGCCACATTGTCGAGCAAATCTACAGCCAGATAGCGCTGAATCTCCAATTCCTGGGGCGTCAGGTCTGGTCGCTGGGATAACACAAGCGCTGCTTCGGCCCGCAACTGCTGCAAGGTTTCGTCCTGCTCCAACATTGCGAAACCGGTTGTCAGCAGGTGGGCGGTAATGGGGCGACCCGCTTTGCGTTCGTCGGCAAAGTAGCGCCGCACCTGGGCCGGTGGATTGACAAAAATCTCGATAGGCACACCGTTGACCCGTTTTTGCACCCGTTGTCGCCAGCCCGCCTGGTGGATGACATAGATATCCAAATCGCTGTTCGCGTCCCCTTGGCCCCGCAACACAGAGCCACCCACCACAATGGCAATTGGCGCATAATCCGCCAGCACAAACGGGATGATCTGGCGGAGCGCACCTGCATACGGTTCGGCCAATGTCGGCCAGCGACAGTCGGTTAATTCAGGCAGCTTCGAAGTCATAGATGTTTTTCTGAGGTGGCTTGCGTCCACCAAAAAGAGCCAGCTCAAAGGCTTTGAAATAACAGTCCACATCCTGAAAGCCTATTTGACGCAGCCACTGGCACTGGCTTTCCACCGGTGCCAGAATGTTGGCGGCTTTGTCGTCTCGGCTGTGATAACCCGTGGCCACCTGTGCCCGGCTCTCACTGGTAGGCTGCCCCACCTGGCTGGCCCACAGGCTGTCGATGAAGAAGTCGTCGTGGACGGCTTCCAGCCATTTGCTGGTCGAACGCACATGCTCCATGTTGACAAAGACCCCGCCCGGTCCCAGCAGATCGAAGACATCCCGATAAACCTGCTGCTTCACCCGATCCGAATGGTGATGGATAGAGAAGCCGGATACGATTGCATCGTAGGGGCCGTGGGCCGCCACCGTGCCAAACCAGTTGGGGTCGGCGTAATCGACAGTGGAAAAGTGGATACGCTTGCCATAGCTCTTGAGATTGGCGATGGCGGCCTGAATCATCGGCATGGAAAAATCGACCAACACGCCGGTTGCGTCCGGGTATTCGGCCAAAATGACAGAGGCGAGAACACCGTCGCCGCAGCCCAGGTCCATGAAGGCGTTGACCGGCTGCCCGCGTCCTTCGATCACCCGCATCATCACATCAAATTGAGCTTCGGCCAGAGGCACACCCTTGCGCACCCGGCCCAGAAAATTCTCCACCAGCGCCGAGTCTTTCCAGACTGCCGCACTGGGGAATACAGGTTTTTGATAAGTGGTCATAGATTCCTGAAGTTGCAAAAGCAAGAATAGAACGCGGATGGTACAGATTGAGCAGATAAAAGCAGATGTAAATCTACTCAGTGTATCTTTTTCTGATCCGCCTACATCCGTCCTTTCCGGTTGATCCGCGTTCTATTCTGCATAGTTCTCCGGTGTGATGAAGCGGGCCAGCGCGTAGGTCAGGGCGATTTCTAAAGCTCCGGTGCGGTCAATCAGACCAGCGGTGAAGATGCCGATGGCCCCTGCGCTCTGCTTCACATTGCGCCGCCCGCTAAAATCGTCCATCACCGGGCCGAGTTCTTCCCCAGCGCGTATACGACGAGAAATCGATTCGGGCAGCAATACCCGTCCGCCCCCGCCGATGCCAAGCACACCGTTCCCATCGATCACCGCGGCCCATCCTCCCACAAACATCCCGTGGGGGGTATCCTGCACGCCGCCTTCTACACCCATACCTATCTGCGCTCTATCCACCGCGGCCAGGGCATTGCGTGCCCGATTCACTGCGCCGCGGATGGTTTCGTCGTCGCTCATGGGTTGCTCGCCCACGCCAGATGGTACAGCCACTGCCACTACATCGCACCCCGGCCAAATCTTGACCGCAGCTCGGCGGGCCGCTTCGACTTTGGTGGGGTTGGTCGAGCCGATGGCAATACGCATACGGATCAGTAGGCCGGTTCTGCTTCGTGGGCAGCGATGGCATCGCCCTTCGCCAGCAGATAGCCCATGTCGTCCAGCCCATCCAGCAGGCACATCTTGCGGAAGCTGTCGATGGCAAAGCCCATCTGTTGGCCGTCGGGCAAGGTGACAGTCTGGTTTTCCAGGTCAATGGCGATGGTGGTTCCTGGCTCCTCTTCGATCAGGTCCAAGAGCATGTTCACCGTTTCTTCGGGCAGAGCCACGGGCAGCAGGCCGTTCTTGAGGCTATTGTTGTAGAAAATGTCGGCAAAACCAGGCGCGATGACGGCCCGAAAGCCGTATTCGGTCAACGCCCAGACCGCGTGCTCCCGGCTCGATCCGCTACCAAAGTTGCGCCCGGCGATGAGCACCTGGCTACCTGCATATTCCGGTTTGTTCAATTCAAAGTCCGGGTTGGGCTTGCCGTCCCGGCCGTAGCGCCACCAGGAAAAGAGACCATCGCCCATCCCGACTTTGGTCACTGCTGTCAGGTAGCGGGCGGGGATGATCTGGTCCGTATCCACATTTTCCCGGCGCATGGGCAGGGCAGTGGTGGTCAGTTGGGTAAAGGGTTGCATTTGGTTCAATCCTTGGGCTGCATTTCAGTTGAATCGCGCTATGACATCAAATCCGATTTTCATATAGATCGGCGATTGGGAAACAGAGTGCATAATCGTGCCAGAATAGGTCACCGTGTTCTACCGTGAAATCCTGAAATTGGGAAACATCCAAGTATCGGCGAATCAACGGATTGAGCGAATCTCGCAGAAACGGCCCAAAATCGACCGTCTGCATAAAACCGTCGCTAAACGATACTGCGATACGATATGGATCCAGGAATTGTGCTTCCATCACATCGACAATGGCATCTTTCGCCAAACCTAGCGAATCCACCTTGATATCCGTTCGCTGGTGACCTGCTTGTGCAGTACGAAGTATGCTATCCATTTGTCCACAATCTTCTCTGCATAGTGCTCCACCAACACCTGGAAATCAGTAAGTTGTTTGGGCGGGAGCTGCCTGCGTCCACGAACGGCGATAATGCGAATCTCTATGATTTTGCCATCTTCGATGAGTATTTCTGCCTTGCTTTCAGCACCCTGATACTTTCCGTGCACATGAATCGGTTCGTGTGCATTCGAATAGAAGAGAACAATCAGTCCGAAATACTCGTAGAGTGCAGGCATATTGTCCGCCTGGCTTCAGAAGTTCAGCTACATCATCTCCCGCACATCCACCACCCGGCCACTGACAGCAGCCGCGGCGGCCATCAGTGGGCTCATCAGCAGGCTGCGCGAGCCGGGTCCCTGGCGGCCCTGGAAGTTACGGTTGCTGGTGCTGGCCACATATTTGCCTGCGCCAGCCTTATCATCATTCATCGCCAGACACATGCTACACCCCGCGCCCCGCCACTCGAAACCGGCTTCGCTGAAGATGCGGTCCAGCCCCTCGGCTTCGGCCTGGGCTTTGATGGCTTTGGAGCCAGGCACGACAAGCGCCTGCACATTGTCCGCCACCTTGCGCCCCTTGGCAATCGCCGCAGCCTCGCGCAGATCTTCCATGCGGCTGTTGGTGCAAGAGCCAATGAAGACCACATCCACATGCTGGCCCGCCATCTTCTGCCCTTCCGTCAGGCCCATATAGTCCAACGCCGCGGCCAGGCTGCGCCGCTCTGCCGGGTCTTCCAACTCGGCTGCCGTGGGGATGTGGCCGCTGATCCCAATGCCCTGGCCCGGATTTGTACCGTATGTGACCATGGGTTCCAGGGTCGACGCGTCCAGGGTCATTTCCCGGTCAAAGACCGCATCATCGTCGCTGTAGAGGGTATTCCAATAGGCGACGGCTTTGTCCCAGCGTTCGCCGCTGGGTGCAAAGGTTCGTCCTTTGATGTATTCGTAGGTGATTTCGTCGGGGGCAATCATCCCGGCCCGGGCACCGCCCTCGATGGACATATTGCAGATGGTCATCCGGTTGGCCATGGACAGCTTGCGGATAGCGCTGCCCCGGTATTCGAAGACATAACCCGCACCGCCGCCAGCACCGTTCTTGGCAATGATCGCCAGAATAATATCCTTGGCCGTGACCCCTTTGCCCAGTTCACCGTCAACCGTAATCGCGAAGGTCTTGCCCTTCTTCTGCATCAGGCACTGGCTGGCGAGGACGTGACCCACTTCGCTTGTCCCGATGCCAAAGGCCAGCGCACCGAACGCTCCGTGGGTGCTGGTGTGGCTATCGCCGCAGACAATCGTCATACCGGGATGGGTGATGCCCAGTTCTGGCCCGATGACATGCACGATGCCCTGGATTTCGTCTTTGATATCGTAGAGGGGCACGCCGAAATCCGCGCAGTTCTTGCGCAGCGTCTCAACCTGGGTTGCCGCGTCCGCAGGCCACAGGGAAATGTCCACGCCGATGCGGGTGGGGATGGCGTGATCCATGGTGGCGAAGGTTTTGTCCGGGCGACGCACAGGCAGCCCCCGCTCGCGCAGTTCGGCGAAGGCCTGGGGCGAGGTCACTTCGTGGATGAGATGGGCGTCGATATACAGCACCGCGGGCGCGCCCTCGTCCTGCGATACAACGTGAGTGTCCCAAACTTTTTCAAAGAGTGTTTTTCCGGGCATGGGTGTAGTCTCCTTTAGTGATACGAGACTGGATATGGGCCAGTTTCTGGTAGTTGATGATGGGATGATTGCGTTTTCGTTAGAATGGCTCTTCAATTGTTAATGGCTCGTCGTCGAGAGAGTGCCAGAATGTTTCGAGCAATACGTCGTCTTCCAATAGACCATTCGTGAGGATTGTGTAGCTTGCAGGCTGTTCGGTCACTTTGTTTGCTTTGTTCGAAGCGCCATTTTCTCTCCGATTATGCCTGTCACGGATAAGCGCGTTGAGTTTTTGCCGCATTGTATCGAGATAATTGGACGAGTTTTTGCAGACTTCGGTGTCGAGTAGATTTCGCTTTTCAGCTCTGCGTAGCCAGTATTTGGCCTCGAATAGACTGCCGCGTGCAAATATAAGAAACGGAGTTGATCGCCATAGTGAAAGCGACCATAGCCGTCTGCAATATTAGCTCCAACACTGTCCGCGGCCCGAATCATCTGTTCGCCGGTTGTGTTTCTGTCAAAGGGTTGCCAGGGCTGAATCAACGCATAAAAACGGTCTGCTGCCTGTTCTGCCATCGGATAGACTTCCAACTGCCCAACAGGACCATAACCCATCGAAATCCTCCCATCAGCACATTGTCGAACCCCTTCGTCCTATCCTTTGGCAGGTGTCAATTATACTCCCATATCCTTGTTTCGTCGATTTGTAGATTATGTAATCCTGGCTGAATAACACACGCCGGGTGCTTGAAAAGCGCCCGGCGCTGAAACACACATCGTTTTTACCACGTTGACGAACAAACGGGAGAAATGAGCGAAGTTCGACCTACCCATCATCCCATTATCTCATCATCTTTTACGGCAACGCAGTCTCGCCCATCAGGAACCGGTCGCACTCCCGCGCCGCGGCACGGCCTTCGTTGATGGCCCATACCACCAGACTCTGCCCCCGGCGCATATCACCAGCAGCGAAGATGCCCGGCACACTGGTGGCAAAGCTGCCGTATTCGGCTTTGGCGTTGGAGCGGGGGTCCCGTTCCACGCCCAACTGCTCCAGAATCGCATCCTCCGGGCCGAGAAAGCCCATGGCAAGCAGCACCAATTGCGCGGGCCACACCTTTTCTGTGTCGGGGATTTCGATCAACTGGAAGCGACCGTTGGCATCCCGTTCCCAGCGGATCATCACTGTGTGCAGCTCTTTGAGATTGCCCTCATCGTCGCCCACAAATTTCTTCGTGCTGATCTCGAAAGTGCGGGGGTCCGCGCCAAATTTAGCCGCGACTTCCTCGTGACCGTAATCCACCCGATGAATCTTCGGCCACTCCGGCCAGGGATTGTCCGCGGCTCGCTCGTCTGGCGGTTGGGGCAGAATCTCGAACATATTCACCGAATGGCAGTTGTGACGCATGGACGTGCCCAGACAGTCGTTGCCCGTGTCGCCGCCGCCGATCACAATCACATCCTTGCCCTCAGCATCGATGAAGGGGTAGCTAAAGCCCTTGCCCTCTACTGGTCCGTCTTGCGAGTCGAGCAGATGCTTGGTGTTACCGTGCAGAAATTCCATCGCCATGTGGATGCCCTTGAGATTGCGCCCTTCGATGGGCAAATCTCTGGGCTTTGTCGCGCCGCAGCAAAGCACCACAGCGTCGAATTCGTCCACCAATTGCTGGGCCGGAATATCTTTGCCGATTTCCGTATTCGTGACAAATGTAACACCCTCGGCAGCCATCAGGTCGATGCGCCGCTGGACGGTGGCTTTGTCCAGCTTCATATTGGGGATGCCGTACATCAGCAGGCCGCCGATGCGGTCCGCCCGCTCGTAAACAGTCACATCGTGGCCCGCAAGATTCAACTGGGCTGCTGCAGCTAGCCCGGATGGACCCGAACCGACAACAGCCACTTTCTTGCCCGTGCGCTTCTCCGGCAGATGGGGGGTCACCCAGCCATGCTCGAAGCCATGATCGATAATCGCACATTCAATGCTTTTGATGGCGACGGGTGGCTCGATGATCCCCAAAGTACAGGAGCCTTCGCAGGGGGCCGGACAGACCCGCCCCGTGAATTCCGGGAAGTTGTTGGTGGCGTGCAGTCTGTCTAGCGCATCCCGCCACAGCCCCCGGTAGACCAGATCGTTCCACTCTGGGATCAGGTTGTTGATGGGGCAGCCGGAGGCCATCCCGCCGAAAAGCGTTCCTGTGTGGCAGAATGGGATGCCACAGTCCATGCAGCGCGCGCCCTGGCCTTGCAACAAATCGGTAGACGCGTGCAGGTGGAACTCGCCCCAATCCTGAATACGTTCCAACGGCGGGCGGTCTGGTGCCAACTGCCGCTCAAATTCCAAAAATCCGGTCGGTTTCCCCATTGATCAAATTCTCCGCAATGTATTGAACCGCGGGGGTGACGGGGTGACAGGGTGACAGGGTGATCGTGTGTTCACCCAGCATTCCATTTATCCTGTCATCCCATCACACCACCGCGAAACTCTTTTCTGTGTATACCGAACACGGGCATCAAGCGACTTCTCTTCACCTTGTCACCCTGTCAACTTGTCACCTTTAGTTCCCGCTCACCCGGGCCACATCATTCTTGTTACGTTCAAAGGCGGCGATCAGTGCTTCTTCGCCGCTTAGCCCCTCGGCTTCCACCTCGGCGATGGTTTCCAGCATTCGCTCGTAGTCGCTGGGCAACACCTTGACAAACTTGGCTGCCATTTGCGGCCAGTCGGCCAGCACTCGGGCTGCCACCGGGCTAGCGGTGAACTCCCCGTGGCGACGAATCAATTCTTCCACTTCGGCAATTTCGTTCGGGTCGGTCAAAGGATACAGATTCGCCATCTCCTGGTTGCAGCGGATGGCGAAATCGCCCGTCTCGTCCAGCACATAGGCAATGCCGCCGGACATCCCCGCCGCAAAGTTGCGCCCAGTCGCGCCAAGCACAACAATCCGGCCCCCGGTCATATATTCACAGCCATGATCGCCCACACCTTCTACCACCGCGCTCACGCCGCTGTTGCGCACGGCAAAGCGCTCGCCTGCCTTGCCCCGTATATACGCCTCGCCGCTGGTTGCCCCATACAACGCCACATTGCCAATGATGGTATTGTCTTCAGCCACAAAAGTGGCTTCATCTTGGGGGTGGGCAATGAGCTTGCCGCCGGACAGCCCCTTGCCGAAGTAATCGTTGCCGTCGCCTTCCAGCACCAGGGTCATGCCTTTGGGAACAAACGCGCCAAAGCTCTGGCCCGCCGACCCCTGGAAGCGCAGCAGAATTGTGTCCTCCGGCAACCCTTTACGACCATAGCGTCGCGTGATTTCGCTGCCTACAATTGTGCCTACCACCCGATTGACGTTGCGGATAGGCACAATGGCCGAAACCGGTTCCTGGTTTTCCAGGGCTGGGCGGCAGAGTTCTAACAGTGTTGTGTTGTCCAGCGCCTTGTCCAGCCCGTGGTCCTGAGCGATCTGGCAATAGCGCCCCACACCCTCCGGTACGTCCGGCTGGTAGAGAATAGGAGCCAGATCGATGCCTTTGGCCTTCCAATGGGAGACAGCCTTGCGGGGTTCCAACACATCTGTGCGCCCGATCATCTCGTTCAGGGTGCGGAATCCCAGCTTCGCCATGATCTCCCGCAATTCCTCGGCCATAAAGAGCATAAAATTCACCACATGCTGGGGATCACCGGTGAACTTTTTGCGCAGTTCCGGGTTTTGTGTGGCAACACCTACAGGGCAGGTGTCCAGATGACAGACCCGCATCATGATACAGCCCAACGCCACCAGAGGACTGGTGGCAAAGCCGTATTCTTCCGCGCCCAGCAGCGCGGCAATCGCCAGATCACGCCCAGTCTTGAGTTGACCGTCGGTCTCCACCACCACCCGGCTGCGTAGATTGTTCAGCACCAGGGTTTGGTGGGTCTCTGCCAGCCCCAACTCCCAGGGCAGCCCCGCGTGTTTGATGCTCGTCTGGGGCGATGCGCCCGTGCCGCCGTCGTGGCCACTGATCAGAATCACATCCGCGTGGCCCTTTGCCACACCCGCTGCCACTGTGCCCACACCCACTTCCGACACCAATTTCACATTGATGCGGGCGTGGTGATTGGCGTTCTTCAGATCGTGGATCAGCTCGGCTAAATCCTCAATCGAATAGATGTCGTGATGGGGGGGCGGTGAAATCAGCCCCACGCCGGGGGTGCTGCCCCGCACCCGGGCAATCCACGGGTAGACTTTGCGCCCGGGCAACTGGCCACCTTCACCAGGCTTGGCTCCCTGGGCCATCTTAATCTGAAGCTCCTTGGCCATCACCAGATATTCACTGGTGACGCCAAAGCGGCCCGAAGCTACCTGTTTGATGGCGCTGTTCTTAGAATCGCCGTTGGCTTCCAAGGTATAGCGGGCGTTGTCCTCGCCGCCTTCGCCGGTGTTGCTCTTGCCGCCCAGCCGGTTCATGGCGATCGCCAGGGCTTCGTGGGCTTCTTTACTAATGGAGCCGTAGCTCATGGCTCCGGTTTTGAAGCGCTTGACGATATCCGCGGCCGGTTCCACTTCCTCGATGGGGATACCAGCTTCGGGGAACTTGAACTCCAGCAAGCTGCGCAGAGTCGCCATTTTTAGCGACTGGTCATTAACTTGAGATGTGTACTGTTTGAAGGCTTTGTAGTCGTTGGTGCGGGTGGCCTTCTGTAAAAAGTGAATTGTCTGGGGGTTAAAAAGGTGGACTTCCCCATCTTTGCGCCATTGGTAGTCGCCGCCCGCGGGCAGCACATGGCCGTTCAACTGGCGCTCTGGGAAGGCCTTACGGTGGCGCATCTCCACTTCCTGGAAGATTTCGGCCAGACCGATCCCTTCTACCCGGCTTGGTGTCCAAGTGAAGTATTTGTCGATCAAGGCACTGCTTAGCCCCAATGCTTCGAAAATCTGCGCACCGCAGTAGCTCTGCATGGTGGAGATGCCCATCTTCGACAGCACCTTCATCACGCCCTTCATCGCTGCTTTGATGTACTGCTTCGTGGCTGCATAATCGTCGATGTCAGTTAACATTCCCTGGCGCACCATATCGCTGATGGTTTCGTACGCCAAGTATGGGTTGACAGCAGTTGCGCCGTAGCCAATCAGCAGGGAGAAGTGGTGTACCTCCCGGGGCTCGCCGGATTCGAGAACCAGCGCGACCTGGGTGCGCAGTTCCTCCCGAATTAGATAATGGTGGAGACCAGAGACGGCCAATAGCGCGGGGATAGGTGCATTGAAGCGGTCGATGCCTCTGTCCGAAAGGATCAGCACATTCACTCCATCGGCAATGGCCTGCCGAGCGGCTTCGTACATCTGCTCCAATGCGCTTTCCAGCCCGGCAGCGTCTTCGTCAATGCGGAAGAGGGCGGGCAGCGTGCGGGATTTGAAGTCGGGTCCATCCAGATGGCGGATCTTCGCCAACTCTTTGTTTGTCAGAATAGGGGCCTTGATTTTGATCTGCCGGGCATTTTCCGGGGAAGCAACCAGCAGATTCTGCTCCGTGCCCATGTAGACGTCCGACGCTGTAACGATCTCCTCGCGGATGCCGTCCAGGGGCGGGTTCGTCACCTGGGCGAACAATTGCTTGAAATAGTTGTAGAGCAGTTGAGGCTGATCGGAGAGAACGGCCAGGGCGGCGTCGTTGCCCATGGCCCCCAGCGCCTCGACCCCATCTTTGGACATCGGACCGACGATCACCCGCAGGGTTTCGTAGTTGTAGCCAAAGGCCAACTGGCGCTGGACAACTGTGCGGTGATCCGGCTCGGCCACATGGGGTGGTTCAGGCAGATCGTCCAGATGCAACAGATTTCTGTCCAGCCACTCCCGATAAGGATGCTCGGCGGCCAGTCCCTCTTTGATTTCCTCATCTGCGATAATGCGCCCCTGGGCTGTGTCCACCAGGAACATGCGTCCGGGCTGGAGTCGGGATTTGTAGAGAATGCGGTCGGCGGGAATGTCCAGCACGCCCACCTCGGAGGCCATCACCACCAGATCATCCTTTGTGACGTAATAGCGAGAAGGACGCAGACCGTTGCGATCCAGCACCGCGCCCACCACCGTGCCATCGGTAAAGCCGATGGAGGCAGGACCGTCCCACGGCTCCATCAGCGTGCTGTGGTATTCGTAGAAAGCCTTTTTGCTCTCGCTCATGGTGGCGTGGCCCGACCACGGCTCCGGGATCATCATCATCACCGCGTGGTGCAGGGGGCGTCCGGACAGGTGCAGAAATTCCAGGGTTTCGTCGAACATGGCGGTGTCGCTGCCGTCCGCGTTAATGACGGGCAGCACCTTCGCCAGATCATCCCCGAATAGGTCCGACTCAAAGGTGGACTGGCGGGCGTACATCCAGTTCACATTGCCCCGCAAGGTGTTGATCTCGCCATTGTGGATGACGTAGCGGTAGGGGTGGGCACGTTCCCAACTGGGGAAGGTGTTTGTGCTAAAACGGGAATGAACAACAGCCAATGCGCTCTCGAAGCCGTCGCGGGTCAGGTCTGGGAAGAAGGTGGGGACCTGTTCCGGCAGGAGCATTCCCTTGTAAACAATCGTACGACAGGAGAAACTGGCGACATAGAAACGGTCGCCGCCGGAGAAGTCTGCGTAACGGATGGCGTGTTCGGCCCGTTTGCGAATGACGTATAATGTGCGCTCGAAGGCCATGTCGTCGTCGGCCAGGTTGGCCGGGTTGCGCCCGACAAAAGCCTGATAGACTGCTGGTTCGCCCAGCAGCGCCGTCGCACCCAACCCGGTCGGGTCGGTGGGCACTCGACGCCAACCCAAAAAGTGCTGCCCTTCGTCCTGTACAAATTCCTCGAAGCGCTCTTTGCATTCTGCCTGCTCGTGGGCATCCTGGGACATAAAGATCATTGCCACGCCGTATTGCCCAGCGGCGGGCAGGGCGAAATCGAGAGCCACAGCCTCGCCCCGGAAGAAGCTATCGGGAATCTGTACCAGAATACCCGCGCCGTCGCCGGTGTTTGCTTCGGCCCCACGCGCGCCCCGGTGATCCAGATTCAGCAGCACAGTCAATGCCTGGCTGACAATCTCGTGGGATTTTTTGCCTTTAATGTTCACGACAAAGCCAACGCCACAGGCATCTTTTTCAAATTGGGGATCGTAGAGTCCCTGTTTGGGGGGAAGGCCAACGGGCAGATGGGATTGGTAGGGTTTTGGGGACTGTTTTTGTGCAGACATTTGAGACGTCTCCTTCTGGCAGTTCGCCGCGGGTATGCGGCGGACATTCACGGGCATAGCCGACCAACAATTTCGAAATCATTATTGCTTGTTTCTGGGTCGGCAGAGACCAAGTGACGTCGTTGTCTTTGTGGGAATCGGGCAGAGTGGGGGTGATGGGTGCCGCTGGTGCGGCTCTGCCTCGATTGTTCCATTTTGCACAGATAAGCGTGGCGTGTACTCTACACGATTTGCGCGAGTTCGTCAAGTCGATTTGTGATGTGGATGTGTTTCGGTTTCAGGGCGGACTGGAACTGTCGGCATCGCCGAGACCTGAAGCGCCGGGTTTTGGACAACGTCCCTTGAAAGAGGCTGATGTCTTGGCAAAACGATTTCGTTGAGCCGGATTTATCCGGCGTTGCTCGATAGCTCCGGGTCTTTAGCCCGGAGTGATCGTTGTCGTCTGTCCGGTTGGATATTCGGGGTTGGGGTGTGGCTGCGTTGCTGCTTGTTGCGCCTGTTCTGGCTGTGCTATCATGCGCAGCGGCTATGGCTGAACGCCAAGCCAGAAAATCAACGAGTGATCAGCCCCTCCCCCAGAATGGGGGAGGTTGGGAGGGGGTAAAAGAACCAAAATGAAAATCACATCCATACGCGCCGTTCACGTCCATCTGCCCACGCCGACACCGACCACCCTGGCCCGCCGCCCCAATTGGAATCACAGCGCGCCCCGCGCCCTGCCCATCAACAAATACTCCGAGTTTTCCAACAAGCCGGGTGCCATGCCTGGGTTGGGCGGCGCAACCGTCTGGGTTCAGGTTGTTGCCGAGAATGGTGCGTGGGGGCTGGGCCGCTGTAGTTTTGGCCGCACCGTGGCCGCGGTGATCGACGACATTTTTGCGCCCCTGCTGCTAGGCCGGGACTGCTTTGCCACCGAATTTCTCAACGATCTCATGTGGCGGGCCAGCCAACGTTTGGGGTCCGCCGGCCATGTGGCTGTGGCCCAAAGTGGGGTGGATTTGGCCCTGTGGGACTTGAAAGGCAAGCTGTTGGGCCAGCCCGTCTACCGTCTGTTGGGTGGCCCCAGTCGGGAGACGATCAAGCTCTATGCCACCGGCGACGATCTGGACTGGGCCATGGAATTGGGCTTTACTGCCTTCAAAATCACCAACCCGGTTCACTACGAATCAGGTTTGGCTGGGCTAAACCGATTGGAAGAGAAGGTGGCTCTGGCCCGCGAAACGGTTGGCCCCGACGCCGAACTGATGATCAACCCCGTGATGTCGTACAACGTCCCCTTTGCCATTCAGGTGGCCGAGCGTCTGCGTCCCTATCGGCTTGCCTGGCTAGAAGAACCGCTTATTCCACCGGATTTGGAAGGCCATATCGAACTGAAAAAGGCCGTGCCCTGGATGCCCATCGCCACCGGCGAGGACCATCACGGGCGTCACGCCTTTCGCCAACTTGTGGAGCATCGCTGTGTGGACATACTCCAGCCCGACCTGAACTGGTGCGGTGGCCTGAGCGAGGCGGTCAAAATTTACACCATTGGCGAGGCAGCGGGACTGCCCACAATCCCCCACGGCGGAGCAAATTCTCCCTACGGCCAACATTTCGCCCTGGCTATGCCCGAATCGCCCATGGCCGAGTATTGGTTGGGAACCGACCCCGGCATCCCTCTCGACCAACTTTGCCCGATCCCCGGCATGGCAATGCCTGTGAACGGCACTGTCACCCCTTCCGACGCGCCAGGCTTTGGTTTGGACATTCGGGAGGAGTGGATCCGACCTTGGGTCTACTAAGCGATCTGGTTTGTTTCAGGTCTGCACCACTGGTCGTGTCCTCTGGGGTTCTTGGCCCCGTTTGTAGACCAAAATGGTGCGCTTGAATTCAATCACCACCACCCCGTCTTGGTTGAAGCCAATTGTTTTGACGGTGATCAACCCCTGGTGGGGGCGGCTCTTAGACTCGCGTAGGGCCGTCACCTCGCTCTGGGCGTAGATCGTATCGCCTTCGAAAACCGACGTGGGCAGCCGCACCTCGTCCCAG
>JAHEML010000414.1 GCA_024643705.1 Caldilineaceae bacterium
CTGTGGGGCAAGTCTGGCGAACCTTACCGTGCTGATTACCCGCATTGGACAGCGAGCGTGCAAAGTTCCGGGGATTGCTTGTCTCTGTTCTGTCTGGGGTGGTAGAATAAACCCAAGCCAATCGACCACCCCAGCCAAGAAAGCACGCCCCCATGCCTAGTTTGTCACCTGATGTCGCCAGCACTGATGTCGCCAGCACTGTTCTTGCCACTACTTTGCGCCCAGCACCAATGACCGGTTTCCGCGCCCGGCTGGTCGATCTGCTTCTGGTACTGGCCGGTTTCGTAGTGGCCGCCTATGCAGTGATGCAGGTGCGCGGCCCTGGGGTCATGGGCACAGAGCACCAGTGGATGTGGTGGATGTTGACCGGGGGCGCGCTGGTGGCTGGATTTGGCCTGCTGCGTATGGAACGATGGCTCCCCGAAACGTCCCCCACCCCGCGTCCGGCGGCCTTTGCCAGGGTTGGCCGCCGGGCCTGGGGGCTGCTCTGCCTGGTGGCTGGGGTGGTCATCACCGCCTGGATTGTGGTGCGCCTCTGGCCCAATATTCAAGACTGGCAAGAGACACCCCTGCCCTGGCTGGTTGCCCTGGTGCTGATGGGATTGGGTGGCTGGCTCCTGGGCGCGGTGGGGCAATCCAGCAGCGACTATGGCCCCGGTCTGCTGCGGGTGGGGGCAGAGCCATTCCCCCGCTGGCTGGAAATCACTCTCTTTGTGCTTATTTTGGCCCTGGCCGTAGGCGTGCGCACCTACAAACTGGGCGAAATTCCTTCGGCCATCTATGTAGACGAGACGAACGCATCCCTCGACGCACTCTACATTCTGGAAGGACGCCAGGACTCGCCCTTTGCCACTGGCTGGTACGAAACCCCCAACGGCTATATCTATTTTATGGCGGGGCTGTACAAACTGTTCGGGGCCAACTACTGGACGCTCAAAGCGGCTTCGTTGATCCCCGCGCTATTGACGATTCCTGCCACCTTTTTTCTAGGGCGCTATCTTTTCGGCTCACTGGCAGGGCTGGCCGCCATGTATCTGCTGGCTGTCAGCCGCTGGCACATGACCATGAGCCGCTGGGGGTGGAACGAGGTGATGCCGCCTCTTTTTCAGGCCCTGGGCGTCTACTTTCTGGTAAAAGGGCTGCGCGAGCGGCGAGCATCGGCCTATGCCATGGGTGGGCTGATCACAGGTTTGACCATCTACACCTATTTGGGCAGCCGCCTTGCCATTGCCACCATCGCACTTTTCGCCCTCTATTGGGTGGCGGTAGACTATCACGGCCCGTGGACTAGCTGGAAACGCCACTGGCGGGGCTTGATCATCCTGGGCGCGGCCACCATAGTGGCAATGGCCCCGATTGGGGTCACCTACATCACCTTTCCCTTTACCTTTATGAACCGGGCCGCCGAGATCAACATTTTCAACGAAGTGCGGGAGCAAGGCTCGTTGGAACCCCTGCGCGAGAATATCTGGCGGCACGTGCAGCTTTTCTACCAGATGGGCGACCCCACCGGACGGCAAAACCTCCCCGGCGAACCCCAGACCGATCCAATCACAGGGACGCTGATGGCGGTGGGGCTGGCCTACGGATTGCTGCACCTGCGGGATCGACGCCGAGGGCTGCTCTGGATGTGGTTGGTCATCGCCATGGCTGGGGGCTATTTGAGCGAACTCCACATCGATTCGCCCAACTCGTATCGCACTATCGCTGCGATTGTGGCCGTTGCCCTGATCGGCGGTGACGTGCTGGCCCGCATGGCTCGGGGCTTCCTCCATCTGATCCCCCTGGGCGTGGAATCGACCAGAATGCCCGGCTCGGTGACCATGGGGGGCGTGGTGCTCGCCTGTCTGGTTGCTTTGCCCCTGGCGGGCTACGCTGGGTATTGGGAGATCGACACATTCTTCAACCGCCAGGCAACCAGTCCATCGGTCCAGGCCAGTTTCAACATCATGGAAACCCAGGTCGGACAGGAGGTTGTGGCGGCCCTGGACAAGGGCGAAGCGGTCTATCTCTCGCACCGTTTCTACAACTTTTCGCCCTTGCGTTTTCTGGTCTACGGCGCGGTGGCCGACAAAATGGAGGCCAACCCCCTGGACAATCCCCCCTTCCAACTGGCCCGGCCCGAAGTTGATCTGCCCGTGCCTGCCAGTGGGGGCGGCGCACTCTTTCTGTTGGACCCCTACTACGCATCGGTGATGGACTATTTCCGCCTTTTTTACCCGAATGCCGAGATTCGCATGGAAACCGGGCCGGGAGGCGGCAATATCTACCTGCGCGCCTGGGTTCCGGCTGATGATCTAAACGCGTTGCAAGGGTTGAATGCAGAGGTGCGCCGGGGTGATGGATCAACCCAATCCCTTGCTGTGCCCGCTTTTCAGATGGACAACGTAGAAGGCGACGCGGAGGGCGACATAGCGTCGGTTGTGTGGACTGGCAGCCTGCGCCTGGAAAGTAGCGGAAGCTACGGGCTGGTGGTAGAGGGCGACGGGCGGCTGACCGTGGATGGCACATCCTGGCAAGGTCCTCGCTATTTGGGCCGGGGGTTGCACGCAATAGAGATTGAACAGAACGGGCCAAACCCGATCAGCCTCTCGTGGGGCAAGCAGGACGGCACTGTGGAAACTGTCCCGACCAACGCATTCTTTCGCATCGGCCCACCCGAACAGGGCCTGTGGGCCACCTATTATGCCAACGAGAATTGGAGCGGCTCGCCACTGATGGAGCAGATCACCCCCTTCCTGCTGTTAGCCTGGCCGCCCAACGAGCCGACACACCATCCCTTCAGCGCCCGCTACACCGGCTTGCTCCGCATCGAAACCCCTGGCTTCTATCGCTTCCGGCTGGAGGCAGACGACGGTGTGCGCTTTTCGCTGGACGGCGCAGTGCTGGGCGAAGGAGTGATCCCCGATCAGCCCAACTCGCTCAACACTGGATTGGAGTTGGCCCCGGGCGACCATCCCATCGAGATCGACTACTTTCAGCGGGGTGGGGGCAGCGCTCTGGAATTCTTCTGGTCGCCGCCGAATCGGCCCGAAGTGCCTGTGCCGCCATCGGCTCTTTTGCCAGGGCGCTAACCAGGGCGTTCAGCCAACAAGACACGCATAAGCCCATCTCGCACAGACTGGGCAACAACGCCACAATGAACACTCAAAAACCCCCTAACGCCGGCCACAATGATAGCGAATATGTAGAGCAGGTACGCATCCCGGCACAAACTGCGGTTGCGGGTCTGGTCTTTGTAGGTGCTGTTATTGGCGTTGCCGGGGGAACACCCCAACACATTTCGGCTACCCTGCCGGTTGCACTCCTCATCTTTGTCCTGGCAGGAGTAGCCTGGGCATTGGCTGGCTGGCGGCAAGTGGTCGGTTCCTGGGCGGCTCTGGTCGGTATGGTGATCACCGTCCTTCTTCTGCGTTTCTGGCTACAACTGGACGGGGCGCTGGTGCTGATGACCGTCCCATCAACCTTTGGCCTGATTCTGCTGGGCTATCGTAGCGGGCTGGCCGTAAACGTTCTCGCCACCATCTTGGCTGGCTGGCTTTGGGTCTCTGGGCGCATCCCAACCTTGGAAGTATTTCTCGCATTGGCGGTGATGTGGGTGGTGGTTCTGGTCTATTGGATCACACTACGTTCGATTGCCCAGTTGGCCGACTGGTCCCAAACCCACTTTCGAGTTGCCCAAAATGCCCTGGAAGAAATACGTGTCAACAGGGCAAACATGCACAAGACTGTGGACGATCTGGCCCACGCCAATCGGCAGCTCGGATTGATGAACCGGCGCCTGGCCGCGGCGCAACAGGATGTTGAGCAGGCCCACAAAACAAAGGCGGAATTCGTCGCCAATGTGAGCCACGAATTCCGCACCCCCCTCAACATGATCATCGGCCTCTCGGATCTCCTCATCGAAGCACCTCATGTCTATGGTTCCCAACTGCCCCCCGAATTGCTGGAAGACCTGGAGATTGTACGGCGCAACACCCAACATCTGCTGGCAATGGTGAACGATGTACTGGACTTGAGCCAGATCGAAGCAAATCGACTGGCGCTGCACCGTGATCGGGTGCAATTGGCCGATGTGGTGGGGCGGGCCGCCGACATGGTTCTGCCCCTGCTGCAAAAAAAATCCGTGGCCCTGCGCCTGGATCTGCCCCCCGATCTGCCCGCCGTCTATTGCGATGGCAACCGGGTGCGCCAAGTACTGGTCAACCTGCTGAGCAATGCGGCTCGCCACACCGAAGAAGGTACTGTCTCGGTGGTGGTCTCTGCCGATGATCACCAAGTGACATTCTGTGTCCGCGATACAGGGCCTGGCATTGTGCCCGAAGATGCGGCCCACATTTTCGAGCCCTTTTACAGCGGCACCTTCGGGGCACGCCACAGCGAGAATGGCAGCGGTCTGGGTTTGAGTATCAGCAAGCAGTTTATCGAGATGCACGATGGACGCATGTGGCTGGAAAGCAGCCTGGGCAAAGGCAGTGCATTCTTCTTTAGCTTCCCTATCGCCGCTATTCATTTGCCAAGCGACGGCGCGGAACGCTGGCTACTGGAGGAT
>JAHEML010000415.1 GCA_024643705.1 Caldilineaceae bacterium
CGGGGGCGGGATCGGCTTCCGGCCCGGTGGCGTTGGGATTGAAGCGGGCGCGCAGTGTCACCGGTGTGATGGCGATGGGTGTGTTGCCCACGAAACGGCGGGCGCTGCGAACGGTGGCGGCTTGTGCGGCCAGGGTCTCTACCAGGGAAAGATTGTCGAAGGCGTGGACTTGGGGGTTGATTGTGTAGCTGACAAAATCGAGGGCTTCTACGGCTGGGCGCTCCCGGTTGAGTTCGGTGAAATAGGCGTTCGTGCCGCCACCGAAGTGGTCTGTGGGCGACAGGGCTGTGGGCGACAGGGCTGTCAGGTGTTGGCGGGCCAACTCTACCAGGCTTGGCGGCGTGGATTTCTCTCCGTTGCGAAAGATGAGCCAACGGGCGACGGAAGGTCGCCATTTTTCAAAGAGTACGCGCAAGTTTGCCAACTGTTCGGCAGCGTTTTCGCCCAGGTGCAGGGCGATTTCCAGCGCCGCTCCGTGCGCCGCTCCGTGCGCCGCGCCCAGTGCGTTAGCTTCGGCCAGCGCCTGCTGCAATGCATCGGGGTAGCTGGGATCGTCCAAGTGCAGATCGACGCGCAGGTGAAATGGGTGGAGCGCGGCCAAACGGCGCGCTTCTTTTTCGCCAATGGCGAGACCACTGGAGACGCCCAACCCGATCTGGGGCAGGTTTCCCGCCGGGCGAGCGCCGATAGCTATGTGAATATCCCGGCGCTCCTGCGCACCGCTGGACGGAAGCTCCCCAGCCAGTGAAATCGTCACCGTTTGGCGGATGCGCTCGCCCGTTTTCACCTCTACGGGGAAGGGCAGGGCGAGAGGGGTGCTGTAGGTTTTGTAGGAGTCGTCGGTCCAGTTGCGCTGGTCTTCCATCTCGAAGGTGTCGCCCTCCATGCGCACGGTGGCCTGTACGCCGGGCGCGACTTGGTGGCTGATGGCGCGCATGTCGAAGAAGGGCTGGTGGGGGGAGATGGCGTCGGGGAATGCGCCTGCGCTGACGCTGCCGTCGGTGGTTTCGACGCGACAGGCTTGCCCCGCTAAACTGCCGGGATGCAGCACACAGAAACCGATGCGGTTGCGCCGGAAAGCAGAGAGAACTTCACCGTCCATCTCAAAGCGCACAGTGCCGTCGGCGTCGCCCCGGATGGTGCCCTGCCAGGCAAAGTCAATTGGCCCGCGCTGGTGGCGAGCGTGGAAGCTGATGCGGAAGTTGTCGCCCTGGTCTTCGATCACCAGATCGGAAAGTTTGGCGGGGATCGTACCCCAATTGTGGTCGCGCACGGCCACATAGAGCCGGTGCAGAATGGGGCTGTCGCCGACGCGGATATAGCGCAGATCGCCGCCCGTGTAGACGAGGGAGACCGGCCCAGCACGCAGGGGCAAAACATCGGGCAGGGGTTCGTGGCTGCCGTAGCGGAGGAGGTTGGGGGAGGGTGTGGTCATTTTGTCACCGTAATTGGATAGGGATTGGAGATTGGGAGATTAGAGATTGAGTAGTGACATTTGTTGGAGAAATCGAGAAATCAGTGTGGGTGCGATTGTAGATGGGAAGCTGTGGGGTTGCTACCGTGCAATCTCAAACCCCTAATCTCTATTCACCAACCAACATCCAGTCCTGTCCGTCAGGTGATGCAAATTCTGCACCGCTGTTTGCCCCGCCACCTGTGTCAACCCATCCACCTGTGCGGGGGTTGTACCAGCGGGCTGCGGAAAGGGCGCGGGTCAGGCGGATGGGATCGCCGGGTGTGTAGACGATGACCGCACCGTCCGCGCTTTGGGCCGCGGCGATGAAGCGGTTAGGGTCAGCGTCGCCGGGCTGTTCGGCCAGCAGGGATTGGGCCGGGCGCAGGCCAGGCCAGTCGATCCCGGCAAAAAAGTTCGCCAGATGCACAACGCCCGCTGCGCCTTCGCTGTGCAGGGCTTCCCGCCAGGTGGGGGCCACGCCGCTGTTGGGGTGATCAGCCGGTACGCCCGCCTCTTCCATCCAGGGCCAAATGCCGTGATGGCCGTAGGTGACACCCGCAGTGGGCGAGACGAGCAGACTCCAGTAAAGCGCCCGGCGCACCTGATAGGCACTGAAGGGCTGACGGGAGTGATAGGCCAGGTGAGCCTCGTAGTTGGGTTCCTGGTTGATCACCGGTTTGACCGGGGTAATGTCCCAGTTGGTAGCAGGCGGGCCGGATTGTAGCCAGCGCAGGTGATCGTCCCCATCGCCGTGACCGCTCTGGTAGCTGTGAAAGGTGAGCCACTTTTCGCCCCGCAGATCCTCCCCCGGCCAGTTGACACCCCGTGGGTGCATGGTCACCGGCTGTTCGCCGCTGTCGCCAAAGACAGCCCGGCCAGTCTCTTTCCACTTTTGCGCGTACTTGTTGCGATACTCCCCGTCGCCGCCCAGAATCCAGATGGGACGATAGGCGCCGTAACGGGCCACCTCGTAGGCAGCCAGGGTGGTGCAATCGGCTGCGGGCAGATAGTGGCCGGGATCGTGGGGGGTGCAGGCCCAGACCAACACGGGAACAGGAACCAACCCATGTCGGGCGATGGCGGCCAGTTTGTCGTCGAAACGCTGGTAAAAGGCAGGGTTGATGTGGATAGTCTCTCGGCCGGTGAAAGCCAGTTCGCCCGCTGTGTCCTGGGGGAAGGCCCGCCATTGGGTGATGACACATTGAATGGCGGTGAATCCTTGGCGTCGTCGCTCGGCCAGATATTCGTCCCAGTCGCCGGGTTGGGCCTTTAGCACCCCATTCCAAGCGGTGTCGGCCAGCCAGAAAAAGGGCGTGCCATCGGCGTGGACCAGATGAGTACCGTCGGCGGCGGCGCGGATGGGTCCGTGGCGCAAAAGGGGCAGATCGCCCGTGTAGTCCGGCGCGGTGAAGGTGCCAGTCCGTCCGTGTAGCCCTGAGTCGGATGTGTCACTGGCGTGGGAAGTGAAGCTCCACACCCCCGCGGTCGGCGGCGAAAAGCGTACCCGCCAGATGTTGCCTCCATCCCAAAAGGCGGGGACAGTCGCATGGGTGTCGCGCGGCCCGGTAAATGTGACAGAGAGGGAGACACCGCGAATGGGGTCGGCATAGGCGCTGCTGCTGGTAAAGAAGGCTTCAAAGAGATGGAGTGTAGAATCAAAGGATGACATTGTTTCTATCCAATCGGGTGGTTCAGAGGTTGGTTCAAGGCTGGTGCAGTCAAACAAAGTATACGCTGCTCCAACCTTGCACGCAACATGTGTATTTTCATCAGTTCTGATTGCTGCTGGGTGATGTGGATGTTAGAATGAAGGGCAAATACTGATCTAAACTCGTCTCTCATCCAGAATCAAAAGGAATTTCCATACAGATGCGCGTACTTGTTACCGGTAGCCAAGGGCGGATTGGGCGGTATGTCCAAGCCCAGTTGGAAGAAGCAGGCCACAGCGTCGTCGGCTTTGATGTGACCGCGGGCGATGACATTCGCAACCCGGCCGCGGTGCGGGCCGCGGCCCAGGGCTGCGACGGGATTATCCACATGGCGGCCATGCTGGCCGACCCGAAAGATGACCCCAACGACGTGATGCACGTCAATTTGCAGGGGCTGTGGCATATATTGACCACCGCCGAAGCCCTGGACATTCGCCGGATTGTGACATTTAGCAGCGTCAATGCCATGGGCATCTTCATCGGCGAATCCGTGCCCGATTTCTTCCCCATCGACGAAAGCCATCCCTGCCGACCGGGTCGCCCCTACGCCCTCTCCAAATATCTGGGCGAGGAGATGTGCCGCCTCTTCACCCGGCGCACAGCCATTGCAACCGTCTGCCTGCGCCCGCCCTGGGTGATCCACCCGGATGGGTATGCCACGGTGCGCCAACGGTGGGCGGCCAACCCGGAGATGGAATGGACGCCCATTTGGGAATATGGCGCGTTTTGCGATGTGCGAGATATCGCGGCGGCGTCAGTATTGGGCTTAACGTGTCCCGATCCCGGCCATGTGCGCCTGCTACTCTGTGCGGATGATGTGATGACATCCGGCCCCACCAGTCGGGAACTGGTCGCACAGATTCACCCAGAGGTGGAATGGCGGGGCGGAGTCGAGTACGAACGCGACCCTTTCCGCGCCCTGGTGGATACCAGCCATGCCAAAGCGGTTCTCGGCTGGCAACCCCGCTACAGATGGGACATGTCATCGTAGGGACAGATTGCCGTCGTAGGGACAGGTCTAGACCTGTCCCTACACAACCTGTCCCTACGGCATAACAGAAATGGATTTTCAATGTCTTCAACAGTCACCGGTGTTTTGCAATGCCAGCCCCGCAAGGGTGGATATGTGCGCGACCCGGAATTCTCCTTCCAGCCTGGCCCGGATGATGCCGCGGTATCTGCCAAAATGATTCAGCAGCATGGGCTGGTCAACGGCGCGACGGTGACAGGTAGCGTGCGCGATGGCAAGCGCGGCCCCGAACTGGCAACGGTCGATTCGGTCTGCGGGCTGTCGCCGGAAGAGTTCAAAAAGCGCACACCATTCGAGCGCCTGGTCGCCATCGACCCCAAAGAACGTTTTCGCCTGGGCGAGGGATG
>JAHEML010000416.1 GCA_024643705.1 Caldilineaceae bacterium
CAGGCGGGACGCTTGCCAGCATTGGCGGCAATCTGGGCCAGAGCTACTACGGCGTAGAAAATAGTGCGATCTTCGCAAACCTGCCCGTGCGCCTGGGGCAGATCGTCTCCGTGCTACGTGGCGACCACTTCTGGTATCTGGGTGGATTGCACGCCAATCCCTTTGCACCCTGGATAGCCGCTGCGGTCACCCTGGCCGCGCTGGTCAACCGGACAGGCCGTAGCACGCTGCTGCCGCCCGCGCTACTTGCCCTGCTCGCCACAGTCGCCAGCCTCTTCACCGTCAGCGATCTCTTCATCACCCACTATGCCTTGCTCCAGCCCCTGCTGGTCGCCATCGTCGGCCTGGCCTTGGCCTGGCTACACGAACAAACCCATCACCTGATTGCCCCGGCACTTCTCGTGCCTGTAGCACTGCTTGCCCTCTGGCTGGGCGGCGATATCTCCGCATCGTTGGCCTATCACCAGGAGTTGACCCAGAGCGGTGGCCTGGCCGACCATTCCGATGCCACCTATCATCTGGCCTATCATCTGCGCTACAACGGATTGGGCGCACCCATCGCGCTGGATTGGGGCTTCGACGCGCCGGTTCGGTTTCTTAGCCAAGGCAGCGTCACCCCCATCGAACTTTTTGGCTACACCTCACTACGCGAAGCCGACCCCGATTTCGCGGCCCGCCTCGCCCTATTCCTCGACAATCCGGACAACGTCTACCTGCTCCACGCGCCGGGCCAGGAAGTCTTTGCCGGGCGACGGGACATTTTCTTCGCCCAGGCCCGCCTGCGCGGGCGCGAGCCAACCCTGGAGACGACCTTTGCCCAGCGCGACGGGCTTGTGCTGGTAGAAGTGTGGCGGGTAACTCCCCCGCCTGCCCCCCAATCTGAATTATACCCAAACAGCCCGGCCCTGTTGACGCTCGACGGAGCAAATGCTAGAATGGTTGTGCCATGAGCGAAGAACAGAAAGCCCCAATCCCCATTCTTGGAACAGAAACTCCTGGAACAGAGTCCACCCTGGCCTCTGGGAAAGGTCCGTTGCTCCGTGGCCCACGCAACCGTGGTCTCGTCGTGATTTTTTCCCGGCTCCTCAATCCGGCCCTCATCATTGCCCTCACCCTTCCGATTCTGTGGGGGCTGGCTTTGGCCCACTGGCACAACGCCGCCATGAATGGCTGGTCGATAGCGCTGCTTCTCATCGCCAATGGGGCCTTTTGTCTCGGTCTGAGCCTGGCGGGCAGCTACACCGATTTCCGCCGTGCCTTGCTGGGCGAATCAGTCGGGTTGGAAGACGAACTGTTGCCCGATTCACCGGCCAAGAAAAAACAGGTGGCCGGCCAGGATGTCTTTCAACTGCTCATTATGGGCGTTGTGCGGCCCGGAACCATCCGCAGCTTGATCTTACTCTGCCTCTCCACCTCCCTGCTGGCCTACCTCTGGTTAGGCGCCCTGATTGGCTGGCCCCTGCTCTTTTTTGGCGTATTGAGCATCCTCTTGGCGATTGTTCCCATGCTGCCCATCATTCGTTATTCCCGTTGGCAGTGGCTCCTGGGCGATCTGGCAATCCTGGTCGCCGTGGGCTTTCTGCCCATGCTCAGCGCCTACTACGCCCAACGCGAAAGCATCGACCGCTGGGTGTTGCTCGCTTCTGTGGCACCGGCTATTCTGGCCTGGCTCACCTTTATGAGCTACAACCTGCTCAGTTGGCGGCGGGATTGGCGCTTGCGACGTGGCAGCGCGGTAGCCGTGTTAGGCCCGGCACGTGCCTTGGACGGTGCCGCGGTGATGGGTGTAGCCGCCTTTACCTCTGTCTTGCTGTTGATGGCAGTGGGTGCACTGCCCCTCTCGTCGTTGCTTGTGCTGGGCGCGTTGCCGATCTTTTTGCGTGCCCACACCCGCAACAACCGGGAAAAGATTACCCACGCCGATGCCATGTATGTGGTTGATCGGTCAACCCAAGCCGCCATCCTGGCTGGGTTGCTCTGGATGCTGGCTCTTTGGAATGGCTGACCTGACGCGCAAGGAATTTTATCAATTGGCGATCGAGTGCCGGGAAACCGCGCTCGATCTTGCGCGTAACGATCAACACAGGGTTGTGCCGGCCCAGTGCCGCACCTTCAACGCCTGGTTGCGAAAGCTACAGGGCTACGACCGTCTGCGCGCCCGCATCGGTGATCTGACCCCGGCTCGCCCCATCACCCGCTGGCACATGATGGGCGTAGTAGCGGTTCTCTGGTTTCTTGTGGTGTTTCTGGTTGGGCAAGAGCTAGGCGAGGCCAGCCGTCGGGCTATGGGCTTTGTTCTGGCAGGTGCGCTGATTCTGATCTATTTTCTGCCCGAACGGCTCTATGGAACGACGATTGAATTGCTCGAGGGGAAAGTTCTGCGGGTGGTCGAGACAATGGAGCAGATATTGCTTGCAGAGGAAATGCAGTTCACCGAGGCTGCCTTCTTCCAGGTGAAGGAAAATTTGCAGGTAGCCCACCACGAATTACGAGAGCAGATTCGACTGGTGCATTGAGTTAAGACCTGACAGGTCTCTCTGTACATATTGAGAAGATTCCAGTGAGGCGATCAAAAAAGCTGCCAGCTTTCGGAAAGCTGGCAGCTTTTGCTTTTAGACCATCTGCGTAAAATCGGGCTTGCGTTTCTCGAAGAATGCCTGCAACGCTTCCGCCGCCTCTGGCCCCTGCAACTGAGCACCAAAGACCGCCAACTCGGCATCCATGGTGTGCGCAACCAGCTCGGCCTGGGCCTGCTTCATCAGCCGCTTTGTATGGCGCAAGGCCGCGGGTGCTTTGGCCGCCAACAACAGCGCTTTGCTCCGGGCCACATGCTCCACTTCTTCCGGCTCCAAAACCCCATTGACAAGACCATACGCCAACGCGTCTGCCCCGCCAAAAGGTTCGGCCAGCATCAAAAGCTGGGCTGCCCGGCGCTGACCCACCAATTGGGGCAGCAGCAGACTCGATGCCGCCTCCGGAACCAATCCCAGATCGACAAAGGGCAGATGAAAGCGCGCGTTTGTGCCCGCATAGGCCAGATCACAGTGGAGAAGCATGGTGGTTCCGATGCCGATGGCTACACCACAAACCGCCGCCACCAGGGGCTTGGGGAAGTCGCGCAGAGCCGTCAAAAATTGCACAACCGGGCTTTCGGCCCCTGTGGGCGGTGCGTTGAGAAAATCGCCCAGATCGTTGCCCGCGGTGAAACAGTCCGGCCCACCGGTGATCACCACCGCGCGTACATCGTCGTCGACCCAGGCCCGGCGCAAGCCAGCGGACATCGCCCCGTACATGGCGGCGGTCAACGCGTTCTTTTTGGCGGGCCGGGCCATGCGGATGGTGAGAACCCGGTCGGAGATGTCGGCTTGGATGAACTCGGTTTGGATCAAGTCTGTTTGGATTAAGTCGTGGGAATCGGCCACAAGAACTCCTATTGTCAGCGAAACGTGAAGCATAAAACGTGAGAAACTGCGAAAGCTCTCACGTTTTACGTTTCACGCATATCGAGCGCAATGGTTTACGTATATCGGGCAAAAATATCCCGATAAGCCTGGGAGCTTTCCAGCAACTCTTCGTGGGTTCCCACCGCGGCCACCCCACCCTTACGCAGAACCACAATCTTGTCGGCCCAGCGAATCTGGGAAAGCCGATGGGTGATCAGAATCGTGGTACGCCCCCGGGTGGCAGCTTCGATGGCCCGCTGAATCTGATCTTCGGTGGCGCTGTCGATGGCACTGGTCGAATCGTCCAGAATCAACACGGCCGGGTCGGTGAGAAAAGCCCGTGCCAGGGCGATGCGTTGGCGTTGGCCACCGGAGAGCATCACCCCCCGTTCCCCCACCACCGTGTTGTAGCCATCGGGAAATGTGCTGATAAATTCGTGGGCCTGGGCCGCTTTGGCCGCCTCGACGATCTGCTCCTCGGTGGCGTTGGGCTGACCAAAGGCGATATTTTCGCCAATGGTGCGGCTGAAAAGGAAGATGTCCTGCTCGATGATCGAAATTTGGCGGCGTAATGCACCAATGCTCCAGTTGCGCACATCCACATCGTCCACCATCACCCGCCCCTGGGAGACATCGTAGATACGATTGATCAGCTTGGCGACCGTGCTTTTGCCCGAACCCGTCTGCCCCACCAGGGCCAGGGTCTGCCCAGCCTCGATGGTAAACGAGACATCTTCCAGCGCGGGGCGGCTGGCATGAGAACCGCTCGCCCCATTCGAGGGCTGGCCTGCTTTGCCGTCGGCCCCCAGGGTGGTGTCGTAGCCAAAAGTCACCCCATCGAAGCGAATTTCGCCCCGCATCTTCGCCTCGTAGCCGCCTTCGTTGCGGTCGAGTTCGGTCTCCGAGCGCAGCAGTTCCAAAATGCGCCGGGCGCTGGAAACACCAGACGAGACCTGGGAATAGGAGAAGATGGAGACAAAGACGGGGAAGCTGAAAAGGGAGATGATGCCCGTATAGGCGACCACATCGCCCAGGGGCAGAATCTCGGCCCGAAAGAGCACCAGCGCGTGCCAGAGCGCCGCAGCCTGGGCAATCCC
>JAHEML010000417.1 GCA_024643705.1 Caldilineaceae bacterium
ATTCGGTGATGATTTCTGCGGTGCGTTTGTCGAGGGATTGCATAGATATGACCCTTTAGATGATTTGTGATTAGGTAGTTGATTGGTACCTACCAAGCAACCCCACCCTAACCCTCCCCATTTTGGGGAGGGAACTGGATCGGCTCCTCCCCCCAGATTGGGGGAGGCTGGGTGGGGGTAGGTAGTTACGTTGATTGAAGAATGGCGTAAAGGTTCAGATTGCCCTCTTTGCCATCGGCGCGGAAGGTGTCGAGAAGAGTCAGCCCTGCCTCGTCCGCCAGCCGGTGGAGTTCCGCTTCGTCCACCTGATGCACGTAGCGGGTGGCTTCCACACCCTGTTTCCAGGGCAGAAGAGCGTCGCCGTTTTCCGTGTCCGCTGTGTCCAGCCCGATTGTGGACCAATCGATCAGCCTGCTGCGGAAACGTTGGCTGCCGAGGAATTGCCAGAATGACAGGATGATTGGCCCGCGGCAGAGCCGTGCAAAATCCCGGATCACCCCCAGGCGCAAATCGTAGCCGGGCAGGTGTTGCAGAGTGGCCGTACAGAGCAGCCGATCCCATCGGCTCCCGGCCAGTTGGGTTGTCCAGCCCGGAGCGGAGAGATCAGCCTGAAAAAAGCGGCATTGGACAGCGTCCAAATCGAGGGTGGCAGATTCGGCCAAACGCAACAGATCGCTGCTACCGTCCACACCGGTGTAGGCGCAAGCGATGCCCTGATCGTTCAGAAGGCGGGCAAAGCGCCCATTGCCGCAGCCCACATCCAGCACAGTCAAAGATTCAGGCTCACCAGGTTTTGGAAAACCTGGCAAGTCTTTACTCGCACCCCCAAAATAGGGTAAAATAGCAGCCAGCCCCGGCGTAGCTTGCTGTCGGGTAGCGTCAAAAGGTTCCGCCACTTGGGCATAAAAGTCTCGGTTCAGTTGGAGCAGACGCTGGCGGACCGATTCACGCATACGAAACTCTGGGTTCAATGAAACGCATTCTCACGCGGGAAGATGTTCCCGCCGAAGTTCACGAAATTGCTGACGCCTGGCAACAGCGCGCCCGTTTTGATCCGGCCCGCCACGCGGCCACTCTCCACGCGATCTTCCAGGAAATCCCACGGGTTCCTGCCGACGACTGGCACCCGAACAACTCCCTGCGTTCTATTTTAGCGCGCTATCCCAAAGAGGGCAAAGGTTTCTACTCCAAAGCGAATCTGGTGGCGGGCTACCGTCATCTAATCGACGAGGGCGATTTGGACCCCGACCCCCTGGTGATGGAGCGCATCCGCATGAAACCCATGCGCACAGCCAGCGGCGTGGCCCCGGTGACAGTCCTCACTGCGCCGGCAGGCTGCCCCGCCCGCTGCATCTTCTGCCCCGACGACTGGCGGATGCCCAAAAGTTACATCTACGACGAGCCGGGGGCCATGCGCGCCGAACGGGATGGCTTCGACCCTTTCCGCCAGACCTATGGACGCATCCAATCCTTCGAGAGCATCGGCCACGATGCCAGCAAAGTGGAGTTGCTGATTTTGGGCGGCACCTGGAGCGCCTACAGCCGGGACTACCGGGAGTGGTTTGTGCGTCGCTGTTTCGATGCCATGAATGCAGTGGGCGATCCGGATTATGTTGACGCTCCATCCCTGGAAGCGGCCCAGCAGCATAACATCACAGCGGCCCATCGCAATGTGGGGCTGGTGATCGAAACCCGGCCCGATTGGGTGACACCAGACGAAATCCGCCATCTGCGCCGCCTGGGTGTGACCAAAGTGCAGATCGGCGTGCAGAGTTTGGACGACGACATCCTGAACCTAAACAACCGGGGCCATGGGGTGGAGGCCGTGCGCCAGGCCTTGGGGTTGTTGCGCACAGCCGGTTTCAAGCTGCATCTGCATTGGATGCCCAACCTGCACGGAGCGACGCCAGAAAGTGACCGGGCCGATTTTGCCCGCTTTTTCAGCGATCCGGCCATTTGCCCAGACGAGTTGAAAATTTACCCCTGCTCGCTGATTGCCGACACAGAACTCTATACCTTGTGGGAGGCTGGTCAGTATCACCCCTACACCGAGGCAGAACTGGTCGAGCTTTTGGCCGACATCAAACCGACGATCCCAGCCTACACCCGGGTCAATCGGCTTTTTCGCGACATTCCCGCCCATCATATCCGGGCTGGGGTTACGGCCAGCAACCTGCGGGAGATTGTCCACGCCGAACTGGAGAAACGGGGCCAATACTGTGGCTGTATCCGCTGCCGGGAGGTGCGGCGCCAAGAGGTGCGGGAAGAAGAGCTACGCCTGCACAATTTCGTCTACGAAACTGACCTGACGACCGAATATTTTCTGCATTTTGTTGTGAACAGGAACAGCGATACAGGAATAGAGAATGGTGGCGACGCCCCATCGCCGATTGCGGCTTTTCTCCGTCTTAGCTTGCCCAAAACCGCGAAGGGGGGAAGCTGGGCCTTTTTGGACGAAATTCGGGGGAATGCGATGATCCGGGAAGTCCATGTCTATGGACCGGCGCTGGCGATTGGCCGGGAAAAGAGCGGCGCGGCGCAGCATGTGGGACTGGGTAGCCGGTTGTTGGAAGAGGCCCGACGCATCAGCCGGGGAGCGGGCTTCGAGCGCATCAGTGTGATCGCAGCTACGGGTACACGGGCCTATTACGCCCAGCGCGGCTTTAGCCAGGGCGAATTGTATATGACAGGCACGGTGTAACGTCAACAGTTTTGACAAGGTGGAAAGCGCTGACGTTTGGAGACAAAAAAGGTTCGGAGACAAAAAAGAGACCCGGCAGATGTGCCGGGTCTCTTTTTTGTTGTATCTGCGGTCCGTTGCCGAACTAGCGGGTAGCCATACCACTGCCAGGCAGATGGACAGTCATGTCAAAGTCGGCGACCTGAATAACGGGCAGAAGACCTTCAACAGTTGCCAGGACTTCACCGATGTTCATGCCGGGGGCCAACATGTTCCACAGGCCCAACTGGTCGGCCAGGTTGAGCAGGTGGGTGGCTTTGCCGCCAGACCAATCCAGGGTGGGCAATGCGCTGTCGTTGATCATGATGTGGATGCCAGCAGCATCTGTGCCAATGCCTAGTTTGTTGATGCCAGAAGCAGCCAGGCTATCAATCACGCTGGTGTTCAAGCGCAAGGCAGCCAGGGAAGCACCTGTCAAAGAAGACCACTCTTCGTCGGTCAAATCGCCAATCGAGAAGCTACCATCGGCTTCGTAGAAGATGGGCAGGTTGACACGGGGGGGAGCGCCAACGGCAGCCAGAAATTCGTCCTGGGCCATCTTGGCTTCCATGGCTGAAGCGCCGTCACCTTCGACATACAGAGGAATCTGGGCAACACCGGCAGAAACCGGGAAGCGCATAATCACACCCAAACCGAGTTGATCGACCAGGCTCAGGGCGGTGTCCAACATGGGGATTGCCATGCCGAAAGCGTTCAGGGCATCGGCAGTGGCCTGCAGGGATTCGCCATCATAGGTGATGGAGGGGATGGCTTCGCCGTTGACCAGCAGAAGCAGGCCGGTAGAGCTGTTGTTGACCTGTACATGCTGGATGTTCCCGGCAGACATGAACTCGACCAATGAGGGGTCAAGAGCCACTGTGGAAAGATCAGCACCAGCCATTGCACCTAATTGGGCAATGGGCACGTTACCAACCGAGACAGAACCATCGCTCTGAACATCCAAAACAATGGCGGGTAGATCAACGACCAGTTCCATGGGATCGCTGGTCATGGCGGCTGCATCGCCCGCGCCTGCGCGGGGGGCGCAACCAGCCAGGACAACCATTGCTACAAGTAGCATTGTTGTCCAAAACATCACACGTCGGTTCTGCATTTGGTTACCTCCTAGGGCAAATAATGAATGATCGATACTGAGGACTGACAAAACGAGTTCTTCTAAGCAAATTCTATGTGCAATTGACAAAGAGAGCAAATCAACAAAAAGCAATCTCTATTTCGTGCCGTGATATCTTGGGGGATACTGCAATGACCGCTTGATATTCACGATCTCTCGTTGAGAAATATCGTGTTAACTCTGGAAAGGGGGAAACACAAGCTGAATAATAGCGCGTAATCTCAATCTATGCAAATCTATTTTCGCTGACGTGCGTTTTGTCCGAATCGGGCATTTTTCGCCAGTATTTCCCGATTGGAGTCGAAGAGAAATGAACAGACTATTCCCAAGTGCGTTCGGTGCGGGAGCGCAGATAGAAGATGCTGCCCAACAGTGCCAACACTCCCAGGAATCCCAGCCCGGCCGCCCCCAGACAAAGCAACAGAATCAACAGATCACTGGCCGATGTGATGCCGAACGGAGGTTGGGTTGAAGGACCAAACAACCCAAACCCGGCTGCCGGTGTGACTGTGGGCAAAGGGGTTGGGGTGGGTGGAATCAATTCAATTGTGGGCGTTGGTGTGGCAGCCACAATTTCGAAGGTCGGCTCCGATGTGGGGAGTTGAACTGTCAAACCACCGACTTGGGTCCCTTCGGCTGTAGGTGTGGGTGTGTCGGTGGGTGGCAAAT
>JAHEML010000418.1 GCA_024643705.1 Caldilineaceae bacterium
CATACGACCGTATACCATCCCGGATCACCGCCATATTGACCTCTATGCCCTTCACGCTATATCCATCGGGGACGGCGTTCTTGATAGAAAGAATAGCTCTCCTGGTCTCGTCAGTCAGTACTTCAGTCACCCGATCCGTGACGTTCTCGACCATATAGGCAAACGGGGATTCATAGAGGATATGGATCATATCGATCTGCCACACAGCCCCCCTGTGGTCCTCATACCATGCATGCCATTCCAGGCAACCCTCAGAATCCAATAGGTTCGTGTACTCAATCCGTTTGACTCTCCGATTATCTGCGATCATAGACATCGCCTTGAAGCTATCGGCAAAAACAAATGGAGACGTGTAAACATGGAAATCGATGTCCAAATGCCTGATCAACAGACCAGTCTTGAGCGATCCGACCAGATGAATGTCAGCCCCGATGGATGTCCAAGCCTCCATAATCTGCGCGTCCCGGATGACTTCCCATGCCCTTTGCTGAGACTCTTCAGCCAATTCGATGATGTCTTCCATAAGGCACCCTATTGTTGATCTCACTGCGCTCAAGCCTGTGATGACACCGCAGGCCGGCAAGCTGGCACGGCCCAGGGGCATATCTTGGGAATAGTCACCAACTGGGATTGGTCCACCACCACGTATCTGATATTTGACTCTCTTCGCCTCCAGACCACCGCGGAGAGTAGGCCTGCAGCGGGCACGCTTGTCCGCATTGTACGCTGGTCTTTCCGCGCCTGTCAACGCAAGAAAGTAGGTTAATTTGTGGGATGGGTGTCGTTTTCCGTTTCTTCATCCAGTGCCCGAAATGTGCTATCATTGAGCAGAACGCTTGTTCGGATTTTCGCCCTATTGTCACCTGCAACCTGCCCCATGCACCTCTTCACCAACTTCACTCCAGAACGCAAAGGCCGCACCTATGCCCTCTGGCTGCAACAGGATCTCTTCGGCCAGTGGACACTCGTGCGTCTCTATGGGGGAGCTGATCGGGAACCGGTTCTGCGTAGCCAGGTCGTTGCCAGCCGGGAGGAGGGGGAGAAGCTCCTGCTTCGCCTGGTGCGTCTGCGGGAACGGCATGGGTACGTGGTGAGAAATGTGAGCGGATGAACGGTGACTGCCGAAGCCGAGCCCTGCGTGAACTCCTGCAAAAGGATGGAGGGATTGAACCGGACTCGTGATACGATAGCGATCAGAAAACGGGATGAATGGAGGGGGTTTTCCTATGCATGAACTGGACCGAATTACCTTTGATCCAAACGTCATGGGCGGTCGGGCTTGCCTGCGCGGCATGCGAGTCACAGTCGCCCTGATTCTGAATCTGGTGGCCAATGGGAAGACGGTCGATGAAATCATCGACGACTACCCCTATGTGGAAGCTGAGGACATCCGACAGTCCTTGCGCTACGCGGCCTGGCTGGCGGAAGAAGCCGTCTATCCATTGGCGCGGGTGGCTGCATGAGATTCCTGGCCGATATGGGAATCTCCCAAAGGCTGTGGCCCATCTGCGGCATGCTGGTCACGACGCACTACACTTCCAGCCCTTCACTCTCTAATCCGCCAACGCTACATCGCCAGCCACTCGGCGCTGGTTACGTCCAGACCTCATTGTTACTATTTCGCAATAGATAGTCACAAGTATATCGAAACGGTAACACGAGCGTCAGGTACATATCAAACAAACCACTCAGTCCTTCACCTGCAGTCGCCTTGGTAGGATGAGAAACCCTCGGCCCACCAGCGATACATAGCCAGCCACTCGGCGCTGGTTTCGTCCGTCTCCCCAAAGACCAGGTCCGACAGGCTGACCGTGTACTCTTTCCCGCCCCGCCGAATGCGGGCCACAACCCCCCGCCGGGTGTTGCTAGCCGACTCGTTCAGACCCAGGACTTCCACCGGCATCCCGGCCAACGTACCGGGCAGGGGCCAGTTGACATTCTCGTCCACGTTGATGACCACGCCGGAAAACTCCTCTTCCTCGTCGTAGCAGTCGATAATGGCTTCGTCCAGCAGCTCTTGCAGCCGTTCTTTCGGGATCAATAGCATCTTTTGTTCTGCCCTGTAAAATAGAACACGGCGCCCAGGGGGTACCCGACGGATTGAGCTGATCAACACGGATTCAATCTGCGAAAATCTGTCGTTTCTGCTGGGTGCCCTCTGGGCGCTGCGTTCCACTTTGCATCCTCTGTGGCGCACAAACGTGCATGAAGAATTGCCCTGAAGATAGGACGCTGATGGCGCTGAAAAGAGTGATTGACGCTGATAAAATGTGCGCAGATCGGTTGTTTCTGCGTGAATCTGCGTTCCGCTTTTCATCCTCTGTGGCGCACGATGGCGCATGAAAAAATGTTCTTCATCTTGGCATCAAGGGTCTGATAGAGAAGGCGCTACGTTGCCGCACTGTCCAGCATATTCACAAAATCAATCACTCGCATCATGGCGACGCCCTGGTATGCGCCCATGTCCAGCAAATCTGCGTCGCCGGTGACCAGATAGGCCGCATTGCCTTCGACCGCACAGGCAATAAACGGCTCATCTTTTGGGTCCCGACAAACGCCAGACAACGTCAGGGCCCCCGGTGTCCATTCCGCCTCCATATCAATCAGTTCCAACAGAATGGCTGGATCGCTGCGCATGCGTTGACGCAGGTTTGGCCGATGCACAACTTCCCGTAGTTCACCCACCAGCATTGGCGAAACCAGATAGACAAAGGATCCTCGCTCCCAATGGTCAATCAGACGGGACAACGTTTCGCTCTGGGTGAGCAGATAGCTGACAATCAAGTTGGTGTCGATGACAGCGCGGATCATGATTGCAAGCGTGTCTCGTCAAAGAGCAGTTGTCGCTCGGCATCAACCAGGGCAAGCGCTTCGGCGTCGCTCAGTTCATTCAGTTCTGCATTGGCGGCTGCGGCTGCCCTCAGTTGGGCAAAGCGGGCCGTGCGCGCCTGCCGGTACTGGTCATACGCTTGATAGTCAGTGTAGGAGAGAATGGCGGCCATGGGTTTGCCATAGGTCTCCACGATGATCGGCTCGCCTCGGGTACGGGTCCAATCGATCACTTCCCGGGTATTCTTCTGTAGTTCGGTCGATGTGATGGTCTTTGACATGCTTTTCCTCTTTGTGTAAATTATATAAAATATGGAACATATGTAATATATCACAGAGGGCTGGGGTTGCGCAAGGCGATCTTCGCTCACTCCGGCAGCAAAATGTAGATACCCAACAAGTCCACGGGCAACACCGGATGACTACCTGGAAGCGCTGGCGGTCCATCAGCGCACCAAAAACGCTCGTGGGCCTCCACCAGCCGCCGGGACTGCTGCTCGGCCACAGCGTCAAACTCCGGCTCCAACTGGTCCAGCAATTTCAGTACTTCACGATCTTCCTCACGCGAAGCCGCGAAGTTGAAGGAGAATTGTTTCGCGATCTTCGCGGCTTCGCGTGAGATTCGTGATCTACTGAATTTGAGCTCGTTTTCCAAAATGCCGGCCCTGCCCTGGGAGAACTGGCCCATAAACTCCTCTTCCTCGCCGTAGCAATCCACCGTGGCTTCTTCCAGCAGTTCACGCAGCCGTTCTTCGCTGGGCATATTCATCTTTCCTCACAACTCCATTCGTGAATGTGCCTGGGTGTAGCGGGCCAGGGCGTCCATATCCAGAGCGCAGCCAAGTCCCGGCGCCATAGGCGTGGGCGTGAAACCGCCGACGAAGGCAATCGGCTCCACAATCAGATCATCGCTCCGGGTCCAACTGCCCACAAAGTCCGAAGCCATGGTGCAGTTAGGCGCGGCAGAGGCGGCGTGGATGTAGGCCGTGTCCAGGATGCCCAGGTCGTTGCCCGACCCGTGCCAACAGGGAAGACCCGCGGCCGCGACCACTGCCGCGTTGCGTTGGAAGCCGACAAGACTGCCGCCCAGGTTGAGGCAGTCCACCACCCCGGCCACAATGCCCCGCAGCGCGCTGGGCCCGTCGGCCACATGCATGGCCAGGGGAAAGGGCAGGGCCTCGTGGATGCGCCGGTAACCCTCCAGGTCGCTCTTGGGAATGGGGTCTTCAAAGACCTCCACATTACCCAGGGGCTCCAGTTCTGCGGCCAGGGCCAGGGTCTATTCGGCGGTGTAGAAACGCTCGTTGGGGTCCACCGTCACCTTGAAGTCCGGTCCGGCCACATCCAGCATGGCGGCCAGCCGTGCGGCCAAGGGTTCTTCGGCCCGGCACTTGATTTTGACGCCGGTGAAGCCCCGCTCCAGCGCCCACTCTACGCTGCGTCGTCCGTCCTCGGGCGTCTGTATGGGGGAACTGATCGGGAACCGGTTCTGCGTAGCCAGGTAGTTGCCAGCCGGGAGGAGGGGGAGAAGCTGCTGCGTCGTCTGGTGCGTCTGCGGGAACGGCATGGGTACGTGATTCGAAAGACGGACAGATGACAGGCAACAGGGCGATGTTTTTTGGCGAGGGGAGTGCTCTAGACAGGAGCGCTTTCCCATAGGGATGGAGACCTTCGTACTTCGGCAGATTGGCGA
>JAHEML010000419.1 GCA_024643705.1 Caldilineaceae bacterium
CAACCTTACCTGCGTTGTCCAGGGTTCCCACAAAGCCCAATCCCGCGCCCAGATGCTCCGGATCGATCTGATCCGCCACCAGGGCCACGGTGGCGGGAAAGATGAGCGCCTGACACGCGCCAAACAGGGCGGCCAGCCCCAGCAATGCCCAGCCCTGAGAAACGGTTGTGAGCAACGGCAGCAGACCAGCCAGGCCACCCATTCCCAGTGCGATCGCCGAATAATAACCCATGCGATCGCCAGCGCGGCCACACGCTGGTTTCAGGAGCAGGTGAACGCCCTCTTGCACGGTGAAAAAGAGACCGATCTGCACGGTGGAGTAGCCAGCGGTGAGGGCGTAGACGGGCAGGAAGGCCTTGATGGCGTAGGTGGCAGTATAGACGGTGGCTTCCATTCCGCCGGAGAGCCACACTGCTGGAATGCGGAATATGGAATGGGGAATGGGGGATGGGGAGGTGAGAGTGGAGTGCGTATTGCGGGTTCTGCGGTCTGTCGTCGATCGTCTGTCATCGGTCGTCTCATCCAGCAGAAAGACGGGTATGAACGCCAGGAGACTTAGCGCGCCGATAGCGGTAAAGACATCCGCGGGATCGTTCCAGAGAAGGAGCATGCCCGCGGCCAGGGGGCCGACCACATATCCACCGCTGCGCGCAATGCCAAACCAACCCAGTCGCTCGGCTTTGCGGCTGCTGCCCCGTTCGGCCACATAGGCCACCGTCACCGGACCGTAGATGGCTGTAGCAGTGCCGTGAATCAGGCGCAGCATCACCAGTTGGCCGGGGGTGTCGATAAAGCGGTAGAGAAAGGGAACCCCGGCAAAGAGCAGCGTGCCCAGCAAAATCCATACTTTGCGCCCTTGCCTGTCCGAGAGCACGCCAAAGATGGGCTTTGTGACCATGCCCGTCAAGGTGGAGATGGAGACAATTGTCCCCAACAATACGCCGGACGCGCCGAGCGAAGCGGCCAGAATAGGCAGCAGGGGCGTCTTGCCCATCTGGTAGCCAGCGCGCACGATGAAATCGGCCAGGGTAATCTGAAACAGGTTGGAATGGCGGTGCAAGGATTCTTCTCTGCGGATGATGAGATGGCGGCAATCGTGGAATAGTGCCATAAAGGGTGGGCCAGGGCTAATTTGCAACCGCGGGGAGGTTTGAAACCACGAAGGCACAAAGGTAAGAAGATGAGAAGGTAAGGAGATTCTGTCCATCGAGTAGACAGGTGGAATTTCGTAGGCGCTGCTTGCGCTGCTGCAAGCATAAAGCGCACATTCTTTTCACGAGAACCGACGGCATCGTATCTGCGATGAAAAAGGCTCCGATTTTCCTCCACACCGCTGCCTCTTTGCGTCTTCGTGTTAATCATCCTCTTTATGCAATCTCGTGGCTACGGATCAGCAGGCTACCGGGAGGTCGGTGGTGGATGTCCAGGGTGAGCAACTGCTGGTGCAAGCGTTGACCGGTACAGCTTTGGCAAAGACCGGCACCACCGGTGCAACACATGCTATCGGGCATCTGCTGGCCGATTTCGCGCATGGCTTGTACCGATTCATCGAATGGAACCACTTTTGCAAAGCCCATCAGGGCCATGATAGATGAACCATACGCCCGCACCGCAGCCGCGATATTCTTGTCCATGCACGGAGCTTCCACCCGGTCCGCCACCATATCGCAGATGAGGCCCAGGCCGGTGTTGATGGTTGTGCCAGCCGCGGTGAGCGCCTGATCGAGATCGCCACCCAGCAGGTGAACCAGACCCGCTGCGGCCATTGCCCCACTGGCGCCGGTTTCAGCCATGCATCCGGCAAGCTCTGCCGAAAAGGTGGCATGGGCTGCAATGAAGACGCCGATCATCCCCGCGGCGAGCATGGCCTGGACGATTTCATCGTTGGTGCTTTGCCGGGTATCCGCCATGCCGAGAATCGCGCCGGGGGTGGTGGCACACGAGCCTGCGGTGGGGGCAGCCACAAAGACTTTCATTGCGCTTTTAGCGTCCATAAAAGCGGCGGTGTAAAGAACTATTTTGGCTACTAAGTCGTCGGGCACAAGCCCCCGCCGGAGAGCATCGGCGGCCAGGGGCGCTTGACCCGGCAGCAATCGGTCCGCATACTCGGTTCCCGCCAGACCAGCCGCCAAGGTGCGGCGCATAATTGCGACAATTTCCTCCATTTTGGCCCAGACGACGCTCTCGGCAACACCGCCCCGGGCGCTTTCGTAGCAGAGTGCCAACTGCCACAAACGCAATCCTTGATCTCGATTGAACTTGAGCATATCGCTGGCGCAGAGGAAGGGAAGCTGCAACTGCGCGCGAGAGAGAATAGGCAACACTGGAGCGAGAACGTTCACCGCGGTTACGTTATCTCTCTGGCGGAGGTCATGCAAAAAGTCTGCATCAAAGGCAGTGGCCGATTGCACCTGAATGAACGTGACCGGACCGTCGGCGCAAATGTTGACGAACTCGGCATCGAGCGATTGTTCAAGGTGCGCCCGCAGAGAGTCGGGGTTGCGATTGCAGTAGACAAGTAGCTCGTGGAAGTCACCCTCGATTCTCACCCGTGTCCCATCAATGCGCAGAATCTTGAACATGCCGCCACCGGTGGAGATTGCCTCGACCAGATGCTCTTCACCCTCGTTGCCGACGGTCAAGTGATAATAGCTGGCGTGGGTTTTGCCAAAATCCGGGTACTCCACTGTGACAGAAATGCCCGCTTCAGCCAGCCACTCTTCAATCTGCTCGTCGTAAGCCTCCATCCGGGGATCGACCATGTCCCAACCGAGGATAGCCCCGTAGAGACCCCGGTTGGTCCCCTGGCCGATGTGGGTGTTGGCAAGAGCCGTACCCCGGTTGTAGCGGGCGTGGAGATAGGTGATTGTGCCGCCGAGCAAATCGAGACAGAGTTTCCCGATGCGAAAGGCGGCCCCGCTGTGGGAGCTGGATGGCCCAATCATGATTGGGCCGAAGACATCGTTGAAAATGCTGGGGGGCGTGCTGGTTTCGAGCACGCTACTTTCGAGGCTGATATGAACGCTCACGGCAGGTTCCTTTGGGATGCACCCGTCGATCAATGTATGACGATTCGTAACTACCAAGCAACCTCACCCAGTCTGGGGGGAGGCTGGGTGGGGGTCGGTAGTTATGACGATTCTCTCATAGGAGCCTGCCCACCAACTCCGGGAAGAAAGAGGCCGCGTGCTGCGTCCGCGTCGGTATCCTTTTCTAGGTCGTTACTCTTCCGCTCCCTGTGCGCGAGCAATTGCGGCCAGGGCATAACCTCACAGCGTTCGGCCCAGCGATCGTAAAGCGCTGCCAGTTCCCGGACGATTTGCGGATGCTGGGCGGAAAGGTCGTCTAATTCGGTACGCCCTGCCTCCATGTCATAGAGTTCCCATCCGCCCGGATACTTGCAGACAAGCTTCCACTGGCCCCGGCGCACGGCTCTGTTTCCCTCGTGCTCCCAGTAGAGCACCTCCCGGTTGTGGGGTTTGTTGGCAAAAGTGGGTGAAAGCGTGACACCTTCCAGGGGTTGGATTGCCCGCCCATTGTACTCCACTGGGCAGTCGACGCCTGCCACATCCAGAAATGTCGCCATGATATCGGGCAGTTGCGCGGGCTGGTGGCGCAGTTCGTCCGATGCGCTGATTCCGGCGGGCCAATGGACAATCAAGGGTGTTGCGATCCCGCCTTCGTGGACCCAATGTTTATAGAGGCGGAATGGGGTGTTGGAGACATTTGCCCAGGGCACGCCGTAGCTGGCATAGCTCTCTTCGCCACCGGGATCGATGTCGGGAGAGTTTCCAAAACGCACGTCCTGGCCGTCGCGGGTATGGAGCGTGCCCACCTGCTCGAATCCCGTGGCGATCCACTCCCGACAGTCACCCAATTCTTCGGCGCAGCCCCCGTTGTCGGCCAGAAAGACGATCAACGTATTCTCCCAGGAACCGGCCTCTTTCATCGCGTCGAGAATACGCCCAATGCCCTGATCCATCCGGTCGATCTGGGCGGCGTAGACCTCCATACGCCGGGCCTGCCATTCCTTGTGTGTGGCCTCGGCCCAGGGCAGAACAGACGAATCCCGCTGGCTTAACCGCCACTCTTCGTGGATCAGCCCCATGTCGATCATCCGTTGCAGGCGCTCTTCCCGCAGCGTGTCCCAGCCAGCGTCGAAGCGGCCCCGATAGGTGGCAATGTCTTCCTGGTGGGCATGCAGGGGCCAATGGGGCGCGGTGTAGGCCACGTATTGAAAGAAGGGCGTTTCTGGCTTGCTGGCCGCGTGTTGGCGAATCTGGCGCACAGCTTCGTCGGAGATGGCGTCGGTGAAGAAGTAGTCGTCGCCTTCGGGCTGGATGCGCTCGTTGTTGCGGGTGAGGGTGCGGGGTTGGTAGTAGTTGGCCGCGCCGGTGATGATGCCATAGAAATCGTCGAATCCCCGCTGCACGGGCCAGTTGTGTTTCGGGCCATCCACGTGGCGGGTCACATGCCATTTGCCAGCCATATACGTAGCGTAGC
>JAHEML010000420.1 GCA_024643705.1 Caldilineaceae bacterium
ATGATACATCCGGGTAATAGCCATTTCTATCCTCCTTCTCTGGTTGGTGTTGTGACTTACCAAATTAGCAGATGACTTGGCTATTACCTATTCCTTTTCAAACTGTACGGTGGCTAGAAAATAGAACACAAAAGGGCAACGGGGGTACTCGCTTCCCTATTTGCTTACCTTGATGGTTAAAACTTATCGTTAGGAATTTGTTGTTAAGAATTTGTCGTCGGATAGAGCGTGTAACTATTGCGCGGGATGATCAACGGTGATGGCCCACCTGTGGGGAACTGAGCCGCCCAGTCGTTGGGGTCGTAATCCCGTTTGACAAAGCAGGCTCGATGGGCTGGCACTGCGTGGGTTAGCCCAACAGCTTGGGCCACTGCCACGCTGCCGGCAAAGAATGGAAATTCACCTTCGCTGGGGTGAGTTGTCAAAAAACCGATCCGTGGGTGCAGATCAGCGACAGGCTGGGTTAGCTCCGGATGCTGAGCAAAGGTGTTGATGGGGTCCCCGGAAAAGTAGAGGCGTACACCATCCACTACGACCACGTAGCCCAGGTGGGTTACATCCGGTGGCTTGATCCCTGCATTGGAGTCACCTGCGGGCGGCTTGGCGTAGACAACATGGACAGAATATCCGGCTAGTTGCACAGTGTCCCCAGCTTCGACCACATGGGTATGGGCTGAGTCAACATCGGTGTCCGCCAAAATTTTGTCAATGCTCTCCTGGGGGCCGACGAAGCGGCATGTTGGAGAGCTTTGACGGATGCGTTCGATGGATTCGGGCCAGGTATGGTCCCCGTGGTTGTGGGTGAGCAGTACAAAATCGGTGGGTAGCGTGGTTTCATCCAGGGGTGGTTCGGGGTGGATGAATCGGTCTGCCGAGCGCTGGCGAGGGAAATAAGGGTCGATCTGCAGAACAGCGCCTGTGGCGTCTTTCAATGCGTAGGAGCTTTGCTCGAACCAGTGGATTGCCACATGGCCGGGCGAAACGGGGAGATGAACAAGGGAATGCATCGGGCTTCCTCCTGGGGTGGGAGTGGATCAATCCCTTGAACGATACCCCAAGATCGCTTCGATGTCCATTTGGCATTAAGACCTGTCAGGTGAGCCGCGGGAGAGATACTATCAGCCAAATCAACTCTATTGGCGCACCTGACAGGTCTCTGGTTGCTTGAGAAGCTGCCTTCAGTTCGCAAACAAGTGGCCGGTGGGTCCACTGGTCAGCGAGCGAACCACATCTTGGCTCTCAATCATATAGTCCAACAACTGGACTTCGCGGCCCAGCAGATAGTTGCCCAGCTCCAAAATTTCGGGAACACCAGCCTGGGCGAGCATCCGTTGTTTGTCCTGTTTACCGACTTGCAGGGCAATGGCAGTCAAAAAAGCGAGGGCGGTTGGGTCTTCGGGTAACTGGTCCAATTGAAGCTGAATCCCGGTGGCTTTAGCCATGAGTTCCACATAGCGCAAAATTTTGGGGCGCACACGTTGCGCCTGTTCGGTCGCCAAACGGGTGTCGCCATTGAGTACCGGGAAGTGGCTGACCTCGGCGGTCAGATAGGGTCGATCATCGTGCAATTCGTTGATGCGGAATCGCTTGGTGCCCACGGCCACAATGTCCATACGCCCATCGGGTTTGCGATCCACGCGTGTAATCCGGGCAGCAGTGCCGATGGTGTGGGGAGTTGCCTGGCCGCCCACTTCTTTGCCATCGCGAATCAGCACCACGCCAAAAGGCAATTTCTCGTCCAAACAGCGATTGATCATCTCGCGGTAGCGGGGTTCGAAGATGTGCAGGGGTAACATCATACCTGGGAAGAGGACCGTACCCAAGGGGAAGAGTGGCAATTCCATGTCCGACGTCCATTGGTTTCGTTGGTCGTGGCGGTACTTGCCACTGCGATTCTGTTCAATCATGGTTTTTCTCGTTTTCTAGATTTTTTATTCAGCTTCTTCTGGCACAGACGCCAAGCTACCATCTTCGTTTTTCATTAATTCGCGCAGGAGAGTCGTGGCAAAAGCGCCTTTGGGCAGCGAAAAGCGCACCACCAGTCCTGCATCGTTGGCTTCCACGCTGAGATCAGTCAAATGCAACCGCCCCATGCGCCTGGTTCCCGACAGCCGGGCCTTCGCCATCTGTTCAATAGTGAAGCCATTGTCGGCCAGCACTTCGGCTTCCAGTTCTCCAGATGGCCCAGTGGCTGCCCACATGTCCGGCCCATAGATCGGCGCAGTAAAGCTGATTTCCTGAGCCGTGTAGCGGGGATTTTCCATCTCCACATCGGTCACTTCAAAAAGACCACCCGTATCGACCTTTTTCGCCACATCACCCAACAGCAAGGAATCGTAGCTGCCGTCGTGAATCCGACGGGTAAGATAGCGGTTGCACAGATAGCTTTGCACGCTTGCCAGCAGCAGCTTGCGTAGCCAGCGATCTTGCACAAACTGCTTGCCCACCAACATTTGCATGCCCCGCTGGACATTGGCGCCCCCATGGCCCAACCGCTGCGGGCCATAAAAGTTAGGCAACCCTCGATTGTCCAGCACTGCCAGAATAGCCTGGGATCGGGCCAGGGCCTCGTCAGGCGTTACGGCCAGGTCTGTCACCGTGATGCTGAATCGGTTGCCCAGCAGATGGCCCCGTTTGAGCTTGTTCTTGTGCAGCTTGGCCCAGTTGACCACGACCGGAAGTTGGGCTGCTATCTTCTCTGGCGCGGCCTGCACAAAAGCATCGTCCACATGGCCGACCAATAGGCTAAAGGTTTGGCTGGTGCGGGCGTGTTTGTCCTTCATGCCGGCGCTACCCACATCCCGGTTGGCGACGCCAAAGACCCGGGCCAATCCCAGTTCAACATCCCGGCTGTTCAAGCCTTCCTTGGTAATGTTGACGTAGAGGTGCTGCCCCTCGCCCGATGCTTCGTACAGCGGAATTTCTTCCACAACGAAGTGTTCCGGGCTGGTGCGCAGAGTGCCGCCTACACCAGGCAAGTTACCACTAATAAAAGGTAGAGATAGGTCAATGTCCAAAGGATTCACCATTTTCATTGTGAAAAGCGTAACAGGTTTGATGAGTTGAGGAAGGAAGCAATGTTCCAAAGGGCGGGAAGTGGAGTGCGGGTATCAGGATCAGTTAGGCCGCTGCCTTCCGCGGTCTATTCTCGAAAGTGGAGCAGGCTGTAGCAAAAAGGGTTGCCCTGTTGGCCGCCGTAGCGGAAACCAGCTTCGCGCAGGTGGTTGCGCACCATGGGCGCGGGCAGATAAGCAGGGTGGGGTAGTTCTTCGCTAATGGCAATGTAACCGTTGGGCTTGAGCACCCGGCGCAACTCTTCCAAGAGCAGCAGGGTGTTGGGGATTTCGGAGAAAGTGGCGATGAGCACCGCGACATCGATGCTTTCGGCATCCAGGGGTAACCGATAGGCCCCACTGTGGTGAAAGTGTACCCGGCCAGCAAGGTCAGTGCCAACCAATCGGGCTTTTGCCCGTTCGAGAAGAGCCGATTGGATGTCTACCGCATGGACTGCACCCGTACCCCCTACTTGTCGGGCCATTTCGCCGGTGAAAACCCCCGTACCGCAGCCCAGGTCCAGCACGCTCTTCCCTTCGGCCAGGCCAAATGGGCCTAGGCTCTGGGATGGGTTGCGATACTTCATGCGCAGGGGGTGCTCCAAAATGGCAGCCAGCACCCTGGGGTGGGGTCGGGGTGTGCGCCGCCAGATCGCCCGCAGGCCAACCTGCGAGCCTGTCAATGCTCCGACGCCAAATGCAAGTGTGTTGAGAATTCCCATCATGTTCCCGACAAATTGTGTGTGTGCGAACCCGATCCACACGTGTGTGAATAGTCTATTGGCAGGCGCATAGAGCGCATCTACCTTGCCCTGACCCGTTCGGTCGACTTTGCCGGAAAGCGAATCCGTAGGCGACCATCGGAGAAGAGTGCAGCCCCCGCGTCCCGTTGGGCCAATACCGCGGGCAACAACAATTCTCGCTTGAAATTGCCAATTGTGACAAATAACTCATCACCCCGTTTGGTTAGCTTCACCTTATTCAGCTCCACATTGGGCAGTGGCAACACCAAAACAAAGTCGTCGCCATCTTCGATGATCTCTTGGGAGTGGCCCACAAAGAAGATACGTCCGGGATCATCCTCGCCAAACAGAGAGAGCGCGAGTTTACGCAGTTGGGCAACACCCACCATCTCGTCTCCGGCCCACTGGCTGCGAAAGGTGGGTAAGGGGTAGAAATCCCGTTCGATCTCGCCCAGATAGCGGGCCTGGGTTTCCTGCAAACGGCGCAAATAGGCATCGTCGCTGGGTACGGCCACCAGCCCATTGCCTGCCCCGTCGGATTCCACGCCGGGCAGAATGCGATTGATCATGGCTGCATCGACAGGATAGCCGAAGAGAGAAAGATAGGTGATGGCCCGTGCGCCCTCTTTTACCACCATTTTTTCCGGGTTGAGCACTACCCGGTAGCTGGTAATTTGGGGATCGCTGAGAATTTCTTGCAAGGCTT
>JAHEML010000421.1 GCA_024643705.1 Caldilineaceae bacterium
TCAGTGGCCCGCTTACAAACGAGACCCCGATAAATGAACCGGTGTGAAGACTCTGAACGACAGGTTGTAGGACGGGTCTGTCAAATACAGGTCTGGTAAAAATGGGAAAATTGTGCACTTCCGCCATCTTTCGTGGGGTGATTGTGGAAAAGGGCGAGAGAAATTGACTCTGTTTTAGGTGGGTCTTGTATTATCTGTGGATGAATCTAATAATACCACACAATTGCTGAATTTCCACATAAATTTGTGTATTTTTGTGCTATGCTGCCAAAAAACCGAGTTTGTCTCTCCTTGACCGATGAAGTAAGATTCCATTCAAATTGATCGATTCTGCACCATTCATCAGGAGGCCTTCCATGAGCATCGAAGTGCGAGACAGCCGTCTTTCCCAGGTTGTCGACATCCATGCTGCCATCGAGCAGATCGCAACCGGCTTTCGCTTTACCGAGGGGCCAATCTGGCACCCCTACGAGAAACATCTCACATTCAGCGACATTATTGGCAACGCCATGCACCGCTGGGATGCCGTAAACGGGCTGCGGGATTTCCGCCGCCCCAGCCAGATGGCAAACGGCAATACCTACGATGGTCAAGGGCGTATCCTCACCTGCGAGCATGCCACCAGCCGGGTTGTGCGCTCGGATGTAGACGGGGGCAACTACGAGGTGCTGGCAAGCCACTATGCAGGCAGCGAGCTCAACAGTCCCAACGATATTGTGGTCAAAAGCGACGGCACCGTCTATTTCACCGATCCGCCCTACGGCCGTGGCGATTCTTATGGGGTTGGTCGAGAGCCGCAATTAGACTTTCAGGGGGTTTATCGTTTACAGCCGGAGAATGGCAATCTGGATTTGTTGGTGGATGATTTTGTGGGGCCGAATGGGCTTTGTTTCTCGCTGGACGAAAAGCAACTTTTCATCAACGATACCCCCCAAGGACACATTCGCGTTTTCGATGTCCAGGCCAATGGTCTGCTGGCAAATGGCCGGTTGTGGGCTGCGGTGGAAGGCGAAGGTTCTGGCGTGCCCGATGGCATGAAGGTGGATCAGGCGGGGCATCTGTTTAGCTGCGGGCCAGGGGGCGTCCACATCTTCGACGCTGCCGCCAATTGCCTGGGTGTCATCCGCCCACCCGAAGGTTGCGCCAACTTTGCCTGGGGCGACGAAGATCTGTGCAGCCTCTATATGACAGCCAGCACAAGCGTTTATCGGGTGCGGCTAAACGTGGCTGGCCAGGCGCTTTTGTAGGGACGAATTTGGAGGAACGAAAACCGATAGTTCTGCGTTTGCAACCACCTTTTTTGGAGACCAAGCCCGATGCCCTTTACCCAGATTCGTGATATCAAAGTCTATTATGAGTTGGCGGGAAGCGGCCCCCGTCTGCTCTATATTTCTGGCACAGGGGGCGATCTGCGCCGCAGACCAAACATCTTTGATTCGCCACTGGCCCCGCATTTCACTATCCTGGCCTACGACCAGCGGGGGCTGGGCCAGAGTTCGCGGCCAGATATCGCCTACACCATGGCCGACTATGCCGACGACGCCGCGGCCCTGTTGGATGTGGTGGGGTGGGAAAGCTGCGGTGTGATGGGCGTCTCGTTTGGTGGCATGGTGGCACAAGAATTGGCCCTTCGCTATCCCGAACGGGTTGATCGACTGGTGTTGGCCTGCACCAGCAGCGGCGGCGCAGGAGGATCATCCTTCCCGTTGCACACGCTGCCTGCGCTCTCCCCGGCGGAGAAAGCCCGCCGACAGACCCCCATCTCGGACACTCGCCTGGATGCAGTCTGGCAGCAGGCCAATGTCACAGAATTTGAAGCCATGATCGGGATGGCTGTGGCTGCCAGCCAAATGGGCGCGGACGAGCCAGGGCGACAAATCGGTGCGCGCCGACAGCTAGAAGCCAGAGCCGCCCACGACACTTTTGACCGTCTGCCTGACCTGCATATGCCCGTCTATATCTGCGGTGGACGCTACGATGGCATGGCCCGTCCTGCCAATCTGGAAGCACTGCATGCGCAAATTCCAGGCTCGAAAATGGAATTCTTTGAAGGCGGGCATGGCTTTTTGATGCAAGACCCCCACGCATATCCAGCGGTTCGGAGTTTCCTGGAGCAGGGCTGACTGGTACAGCCAATCGTGAAGATTTCCCCAGCCCTTGCCCTTTCTTAACCAAACCGTTCCCAACCTGGAGAGCCTTTCTGTGACCAATCTGTTGCCACAAACCGAACGACAAAACCCCGCCAGCGCCGAGCTGGACACTCTCTCTGCCCTTGACTTTGCCCGGTTGATGAACCGTCTGGACGCGGCTGTTTCCCTGGCCGTGGCCGAAGTGCTGCCCCAGATCGCCCAGGCCATTGATACGATTGCCGACTGCCTGAATGCTGGCGGGCGGCTTTTTTACATGGGCGCAGGCACCAGCGGGCGGCTGGGGGTGTTGGACGCAACCGAACTTGTGCCCACCTTCAGCCTGCCCCCGGAGCGTGCCGTCGCGCTGATTGCCGGGGGCGAGCAAGCCATCGTTCGTTCGGTAGAAGGCGCAGAAGATTCCGCCGAGCAGGGGCAAGCTGATCTGCAACGTCACGGCTTTGGGGCTGGCGATGTACTGGTGGGGGTTGCGGCCAGCGGGGGCACACCCTATGTCATCGGCGGTTTGGCCCATGCCCGACAGATGGGCGCACCCACCATCGCTGTGGTATGCAACCCTGGCTCCCCGGTGGCCGCCGCCGCCGACATTCCCATCGAAGTCGTCACCGGGCCGGAGATTCTCACCGGCTCCACCCGATTGAAGGCCGGTACTGCGCAGAAGATGGTGCTGAATATGATCAGCACCGGTGCGATGGTACGCATGGGTAAGGTCTATGGCAACCTGATGGTGGATGTGCAACCGACAAACGCTAAATTGCGCCAGCGGGCCATCCGCATTGTCAGCGAGATCACTGGAGTCGGGTCGATAGAGGCCGGCAATCTGTTGCAAGCCGCTGGCTGGCAGGTGAAAACCGCAGCGCTGATGGGGCTAGCTGGGGTGGGCGCAGACGAAGCCCAATCTAGTCTGGACAGGGCCAACGGCCATGTGCGCCGGGCATTGGCCGGGTTACAGCATGGGGGGTCTGGCGATGGGGAATGAATATCTCGCGCTGGATTCTGCCTATATCGTTGCCACAATTGACAGGCTTTCCCAGCGCATCCAAGAGCGCTTTCCCGAATCTGGGTTGTCGCGGGTTGTTGTGCAGGTGTATGATGTGGGGCTCAAAGCCAAAAACGAAGCGGCTCGGATGCGTCGCCCTATCTGGTGGGTGCGCAGCGTCTATATTCTGCTGTTGATAGGGTTGGTAGGGCTGGGGATTTTGGCGGTGGATTCTTTGCGCGTTGTGCAACTCTCTACCGAAGGTGCGTCTCTTCTCGACTATTTGCAAGCCATCGAATCGGTGATCAATGAAGTGATCTTTTTGTTTGCCGGTATCTATTTTCTGGCTCAGCTTGAAAGCCGCATCAAGCGCAAGCAGATGTTGGCGGCCCTGCACGAATTGCGATCTCTGGCCCATGTGGTCGACATGCACCAGCTTACCAAGGACCCGGATCGCTTCCGTCCTGGTGTTGTGCCCACTGCGTCGTCCCCCGTCAGGGCGATGACGCAGTTTGAACTGAGCCGGTATTTGGACTACAGCAGCGAGATGCTGTCGCTGATTGGGAAGATTGCAGCCCTCTATGCCCAAGACTTCGACGATCCGTCGGTACTGGCTGCGGTCAACGAGATTGAGTCCCTGACTACAGGCCTCTCCCGCAAAATCTGGCAAAAGCTCATGATCGTCTATTCATCCCCATTCTTTCTGGAAAAAGGATAAGGAGAACCCTATGTGCCGCAGCATCAAACAGTTGCGCCGGGCCGACGAACCACCTACCGAAGCCGAAATGGCCGCGGCATCTCTGCAGTTTGTGCGCAAAGTCTCCGGCTATCGCGCGCCTTCACGGGCCAATCAGGCGGCCTTCGAGCGGGCCGTGGCCGAGATCACCGCGTCTACCCAGCGGCTGTTGGATGAATTGACCATGCCAACCGGCAAAACACAGGCGGGGTAAGCCCGACAAAAAAGAAGTTCGACTTTCTAAAAAAGTCGAACTTCTGGAAGCCCTCTGGTCAACAATGTTGATTATGCTCTCACATGGAAATCGCCCAACACCACCCATTTGTAGGTGGTCAATTCTTCCAACCCCATTGGCCCCCGGGCATGCAGCTTTTGGGTGCTGACAGCAACCTCGGCCCCCAACCCAAACTGGCCGCCATCGTTGAAGCGGGTACTGGCATTGACAAAGACCGCCGACGAGTTCACCGCATTCACAAAGCGGGTGGCATTGGCCCAATCGTTGGTCAGAATGCCGTCCGAGTGGTCCTGGCTATGCTCCTGAATGTGGTCCACTGCCTCATCCAACGAATCCACAATCTTTACCCCCAAAATTAGTGCCATCCACTCTGTGTCGAAATCTTCCGGGCCTGCCGGCAGC
>JAHEML010000422.1 GCA_024643705.1 Caldilineaceae bacterium
TGGGGATCGAGCTAGCCGCGTCCTGGCTGCGGGCGATGAAATGCGGGGAAATCGCCGTGGAAATCCGCCGGGATGTGGATTTTCTCAGCACATCCCTGCGCAATGTGCCAGAGCAGCACCGTAGTATGCGCGCAGTCTTTGCGCGTTCCTGGCGGCTGCTCTCTGCCGAGGAACAGCGGGGGCTGGCACGGCTGTCGGTCTTTCAGGGCGGCTTTACGCGTCAGGCCGCCCAAGCAGTGGCCGATGTGCGCCTGCCTCTCCTATCCGCGCTGGTGGATCATTCCCTGCTACGCCACTCCGCCACTGGGCGCTACGATATCCACGAACTTCTGCGCCAGTTCGCCGCGGAGCAATTGGCGGAGAGTGGCGAGACCGATGCGATCCACGACAAACACGCGGACTATTTTCTGCGTTTTCTATCAGAGCGCAGGGCCGATTTGGAATGGCGACGTTTGCAAGAAGCACTAGGCGAACTGATTCCAGAGCGGGAGAATATTTTCACAGGCTGGCGCTGGGCGTGCCAGCGGGCACTCTTCCCACAGATCCGTATCGCAGCGAAAGTGCTGCCCCTCTACTGCAACTTGACCACTACCCAGGAAAGTGGTGTGAAACTCTTTGATCAGGCGATTGCCGCTGCGGAAGCAATGGCTGGACCGGAGGACGATCGGCCCGGACTGCTGGGTATTCTGCGTTGGCGGCAGCAGTGCTATCTACAGGATTCCCATCATCATCCAGATGACTATATGAAGAGGCTGTTCGCTACCCGCTCCCTTCTGCTGGAATCCGAGGCCGACGTTCAAAACGAACTTGCCCGCATGAGTGGAGCCATCGGTACCCAACTGGCAACGGTGGGGAAGGGGGAAGAGGGCGCTCGCTGGATGGAAGATGCCATCAGGCACTTCACCGAGCGACGGGCGTTTGTCGATTTGGGGAAAGTCTATTGCCGTTTTTCTTTGCTGCGCCTGGGTGAGGGCAAACTCTATCAATCCGACGAGACCTTTGGCAAGGCGGCAGAGGCGTGGCGACAGGCCAATCTTCCTACCTATCCGATGATATTTCGCGTCTCTGTCTATGAGCAACAAGGCAGATTCGAGGAAGCCTACGAGTTGTCCCAGCGGGCAATGGAAATGGGTGACGACCCCTTCACACGTGATTTTCGGGGAATGTCCATGTTAATTTTTGCCCACGAAGGCATGGGCCAAGCCTGTGTTTCTCGCGGTGCGCTGGATAAGGCTTTGACTCATTACGCATGGATGAGAGAGGTTTGCGAAGCGAAAGGCACACCGTGGCGGGTTGCCCATTGTGCGTTGTATACTCCGGGAACAGTTTTACGTTTACAGGGGAAAATGGAAGCCGCCCGTCGAGAAATTGAGAAAGATGTGGCAACCGTCCGGTCCATCGGTTTCAAGCAACGAATTGCTGCCCGGCTGGACGAACTTGCCTGCCTGGAATATGGCGAAGGCAACTTTGCTGCGGCGGAAGTGGTCCTGACTGAAACCCTGGAAATTGCCGAAGAGATTGATTCCCGGTTTGCCAAAGCACTCACTTTCTGTCATATGGGTCACACCGTCGCGGCGCAGGGCAAGCCGGAAGCCGCCGGGTATTATCGCCGAGCCATAGAAATCGCGCGGGAACAGGGGATGAATCAGATTGTGCTGGATGCATTGCGGGGCGCGGCGGGATTGGTTGCCGCGTCGGGTGACTTGACCCTGGCCGTGGAATGGCTGGCCCTGGCCGCGTCCCACCCCAATGGGGATTGGGAAATGAAGCAGCGGGCAGAGAAGGCGCTGGCGGGATTGGAAAAGAAACTTTCCGTCGAAGAATTCAGCGCAGCACGGGCGCGGGGACGCGAGACAGAGTTAAAAGCGGTCGTCCCGGATGTGTTGGCGCAGCTCACCTAACCCCTGGTTCCCACGCGCCGCCCCCCTGGGCGCAGAGCGCCCCAAAGATGCACCCACGCAGAGCGTTGGGCACAAGAACAATGGGCGCAAGGACGCCTTTTTCAAATCGTGAACTGCATATTGTACAAATGGGCATAGGTTCCGCCGCCCGCCATTAGCTCCTCGTGGGTTCCCTGCTCGTCTATGCCGGCATAGGTGAGTACGATGATTCGTTGGGCTTTGCGAACTGTGGAGAGCCGGTGGGCGATGACCAGTGTGGTGCGGTTGTGGGTCAACCGCTCCAATGAATCCTGCACAGCCTTTTCGCTTTCGTTGTCCAGGCTGCTAGTGGCCTCGTCAAAGATGAGAATAGGCGGGTCTTTCAGAAAGACCCGGGCAATGCTCAGGCGCTGCTTCTGCCCCCCAGACAGCTTGACACCCCGTTCGCCAATATCTGTGTGATAGCCGTTGGGCAGCGCCATGATAAAGTCGTGGGCATTGGCCTTTTTGGCTGCAACGATAATCTCCGCCTCGCTGGCATCCAGTTTTCCGTAGCGGATATTTTCGGCCACGGTCCCGGCAAAGAGGTAGACATCCTGCTGAACGATTCCGACGTTCTTGCGCAGGGAATGCAGGCGAATCTGGCTGATATTCGTGCCGTCGAGAAGAATTTGCCCATCTGTTGCCTCGTAAAATCGTGGAATGAGGGAACAGATGGTGGTTTTGCCCACCCCGGACGATCCCACCAACGCTACATATTCCCCCACCTGAATGTTCAGATTGATATTTTGTAGCACATAGCCGTTGCCCTCTCTGTAGCGGAAATCCACATCCCGGAACTCGATAGCGCCCTGCACATGCCGAATGTCAAGCGCGTCGGCTGCATCCTGGATATCCGGTTCCACTTCCAGCACTTCCATAAAGCGCGCAAAACCGGCCATCCCTTCCTGGTAGAGCCGGGTGAAGTTGCCAAAGCGTTTGATCGGTTCGATGAGGATGCCAATATAGAGCAGAAAGACGAGCAGATCGGCCAGGTCTAGCGCACCGTTTACAATGGCAACACCGCCAAAGATAATCACCACCAGGGTCATCAATTGAGTGAAGGCAACCAGCCCCTCATAAAAGAGCACCTCACTTTTGATGCTATCCTGTCGGCTCGCCACCAGGCGATTGTTGGCGTAGAGAAATTTAGCGTTTTCCACCTCTTCGTTGGTAAATGACTTGATGGCCCGAATGCCCGCCAGCGCGTCCTCCACCTGGGCGTTGATGTCGCCGATCCGGTCTTTGCTGCGGCGCATGGCGTGCTTCATTTTCTTGTTGAAGTAGAAGGCATAGATCGCCATGATTGGCATAAAAAGCAGGACGATGAGGGCAAGTTGGACATTGATGTTGACCAGAATGATGAACGCGCCGGCAAAATTCAGCAGAGAAATGACCACATCTTCGGGGCCGTGGTGAAAAAGTTCGGATAGGTCGAAGGAATCGTTGGTAAGCCGGGTCATAAGTTGGCCGGTCTTCTGCTCATCGTAAAAGCTGAACGAGAGCTTTTGATAGTGGCCGAATAGCTCGTTGCGCATGTCCGCTTCCATGCGCGCCCCCATCAGATGGCCCTGATAGGCGACAAACATATTGCAGAGTGTATGCACCAGGATCAGCCCAAGCATCAGCCCACCCGCAGCGTAGATTTGCTGAAGCCGGTCAGGCGAGGTGCTTTCCAACACGTTTTTGGTGATATAGCGCACGCAGAGGGGCAGTGCCAGCGTGGTGGCAGAGAGAATCAGGGCGCAGAACAAGTCGGCGAAGAAAAGCCCCATGTAGGGGCGATAGTACGAGAAAAATTTCCTGGTACGAGAACTCAAAGGCGACTCCTTAAGTCTGGCAAATGTATAGTGCGGGGAAACGAAAAGGTCACAGAGCAACCGCCCTGTGACCTGGGACGCAGGAGCGTCCCCAGAGAAATGCCCACGCAGAGCAATGGGCACACATGTTTAACCCTGGGGCCTCTGAGCCACATGGCGATCGGCAACATCATCCGTTTTGCCTGCGTAGGGGTCGCGCACGCCCCGATCCGGCGAGAGGCTGCGGGTGGTGCGCTGGGTCAATCGCTCGATGGCGTCGGCCAAATGGTCGTCGCCGATGGCATAGTCGCCCCGCTCGGTGCGGATCAGATGGGCCTCCAGCAGCACCTCGGCATGGGATACGCCCGCGGGCGGCTCGAATTTGTAGCAAGCCAGCTCCACCAGCAGCCCCAACGGGTCGCGAAAATAGATGGAGTACATGAAACCCCGATCCACTTCCCCGGTATTCTTGATGCCCCGTTCGTCCAGCCGTTTCTGGGCCTGGGTATAGGTGGCCCGGCTGACGGTGAAGGCGATGTGTTGCAGGTGGCCGATCCCTTCCGGGATGTGGGTGGGGTCGGGTTTGCGGGTTTCGTTGGTAAAGACGGTGATCAGCCGCCCGTCGCCGGGGTCGAAATAGAGGTGATTCTCGGTGGGCACGTCCAGATTGGGCTGCTCGAAAATGAAGGGCATCCCCAGCACACCCTCCCAGAAGTCGATGGAGGTCTGGCGATCTGCGCCGATGAAAGTGATGT
>JAHEML010000423.1 GCA_024643705.1 Caldilineaceae bacterium
GGGCCAGACAGCCGCGCTCAATGGAATCGCCGCCAAGAGCCCCGCGCCACTGCCCAGCAGACCGATCAGACCAGCCTCGGCCAACAGGAAAAACCCCACCCAGCGTCGGCCAAGCCCCAGCACCAGCAGCAAGGCCAAATCGTCGGCCCGATGCTCCACACTGGTCACATACGCGTTGGCTAGCCCCAGGCAACCGATAAGCAAAGTGACTACCCCCACCCCCACCAACACACCATCCAAACCCAGAGAATTCAACAGCAGGGGTGGCAACAGCCAACCAGCTGGCTCGGCAGAAAAGGTGTTACCCGCTTGCAATGCCAAAGCCAAATGTAGCCAGGCAACCAAGAAGGCTACCCCGGGCCCCAACCCCACCAGACCCAGAAGAGCCAGTCGGCGTTCCTGACGGGCCGATGCCCACAGATACGCGCCCAAAAAGCGAAGCCGGTTGCTCATAGCTGGCCTCCCCCGTTTGCAGGTGAAGAGCTGAGTAAGCGCTGTTCGCACCGGTCCAACCAGGCCAGATCGGCCTCGGTATGCAGAATCGCGCCCTCCACCAGGGCCGCCGTCACCGCGTCGTCCTGCATCTCGGCTTCCTGCAACGTACGTTCCAACTCGCGCACATGCTGCAAATAGTGGGTGCGCTGCAGCCAGAGAAGATCAGCCAATCGCGCTTCATCGTGCAGAACCCGTGCCAGCACCGAGAGCTTCAGGTAAAAATCGTCCTTCAGCTTCGTGTTGGTTGCAACTGGTGTTCCCAACCAATCAGCCAGCACCGTCTCCCCGGCTGGGGTCAAACCGTACTCTTTGCGATCCGGTGCATCGTCCTGTTCCACCACCTGCTCCAAAGCCACCAACCCATCCCGCTCCAAAATGCGCAGATTGTTGTAAATCTGTGCCTCGCGCAGGGGCCACAGAGGGCCAAGAGCCTCTTCGAAACGGCTTTTCAGTTCGTATCCGTGGCCGCCGCCTTCGGAGAGCAGGGCCAGGAGAGTGTGTTTTAGGGACATATCACGTGCTTGATCAGTTTGTTTTGGTTTGTACTAACTATGGTTAGTATATGATCGAAATAATGGTTTGTCAAGCAACAATTGCCCCATTTTGAAACTGTTTGTCGATCGCGTGGCCATGAAATATAATCCAGGCGGTGAATTTACGTTGCAGGGGACGGTCTGAGACCGTCCCCTATGACCGTCCCCTACCGATACAACAATCAAAGGGAGAACAGATGTGATCAAGGAACTGCGTGTATCGAACGACGCCATGGACGACCCATCAGAATTGCGCCGCCGGATGGCCGACGAGGGTTATCTATTCTTCAAACAGTTGCAGAATCCCGACAAAATGCGCGCCTTGCGTCAGGAGATGATGGCAACCATTCAGCGGGTGGGCTGGCTCATCGGTGATACCGACCCCATGGACGCGATCGCCGATGTCACGAAGCAATGCACCGAGGGCGATCTGGGCTACAGCGCGGGCTACGGTGAAGTCTATAAATTGAACGCCTTTCACCGCTCGGCCCACTGGCCCGAAGTGACCGAAATGGTGGAGAAGATTGTGGGGCGACCGATCATGCCCCACCCTCAGAAGATCGCCCGCATATGGTTCCCCAAGTATACCGAGCACACCACCCCCACCCACCAGGATTTCGTCCATTTTCAGGGGAGTTTTGAGACATACACCTGTTGGGCCCCCGTGGGCGATTGCCCTATCGAGCTGGGCGGTCTGGCTGTGATCCCTGGCTCTCACAAGGTCAACCGGGTGCTGGAACATCATTTTTCTCTGGGTGCGGGCAGCCTGGTGGTAGACACCGACGAACATCCAGAGATCGATCCGGTGTGGCACAGCACAAATTACGAAGCTGGCGACACCCTCATCTTCCCGGCGCTGACTATTCACAAGGCCCTGCCCAACTACACTGAGGACAAGTTGCGCCTTTCGCTGGACAACCGCTATCAGGCCGTCGGTGACCCGATTGCCGAGCACATGTTGGAACCCCACGGTCCCAGCGGCCTGGGCTGGGATGATGTGTACGCAACCTGGAGAGACGACGAATTGAAGTATTATTGGCGAAAGTACGATAATCCGGTTGTGGCGCGGGATTGGAGCTACTCGGACAAGGGCTTTGCCGAGGCGCTGGACATGGCCCGTGGAGGCAACGAGCAGGCGCTCTATCGGCTGCGCCAGACCATCGACAACACACCTGGCACGCCCCGGGCCGAGCAAGCCCTCGCGGTGCTGGCCGAGATGGGCATCGCCTAAAAAGTTGAAGGCCGTGAGCGATATCGCTCACGGCCTTTTTCCCCGTTTTCCCAACCCCACCCCACTTTTGCCTTCTCTTTTTGCCCTTTGCCTTGTCTCACCCCAACTCACTCCCCCGGCGAACCGCATCATCGCCAAAACGTCGACGTAGGCTTTGCACCGCATCGTAGAGTCGATCCGCTTTGGCTTGTTCCGCTGGGTCCGTGGGTAGGTCCCATATGCTCATCTGGTGGATACCCAACCCGCGGACAGGCGGCCCCAAACCGCTGACACCCACACCGATCAAACGCACGGGTTGGTCGGGCGGACGGTTATCGGCCAGTAGTTGCAAGGCAAGGCGGGTAATCTCGTCGGCGGTGGATACGGGCATCTCGCCGGTTATCTGCCGGGTGAGGGTGGTAAAGTCGGGCCAGCGCAATTTGATCGTCACTGTGCGCGCCACTAGTCCGTCCCTTTTCAGGCGACGGGCCACCTGGGCAGATTGTTCGGTGAGGATTCGGCGCAGTGTTTGCCCATCGGCCAGATCGTTGACAAAGGTGGTCTCCTGGCTGATGGACTTTGTTTCTCGTTCGGTGACGATCTCCCGCTCGTCGAGGCCCTGGGCGCGGCGATGCAGGTCTGCCCCATTCTTGCCAAAACGGTGGGCAAGATCATCCGCGGGCCAGCGGGCAATGTCACCGATGGTGTGAATGCCAAGCGCATTCAGCCGTTCGGCGGTTTTTGGCCCCACACCCCACAAGGCGTCTACGGGTAGTGGAGCCAAAAAGGCGGCTTCCTGTCCTGGGGGAACCACTTGGATAGAACGGGGATAGTCGCCGCTGCGCACAGCGGCTTTGCCCACATCGGTGGCGATTTTTGCCACCAGTTTGTTTGTTGCCACCCCCAGCGAAGAAGGCAAGCCAATTTTGTCTTTGACCTGGGCTTGCAGAGAGCGTGCCAAAGATAGGGCATCGCCGGGGAGGCTGCTCACATCCAAAAAGGCTTCGTCGATGGAGAGTTGCTCCACCAGGGGTGTCAGCTCATGCAGCAGGGACATCACCCGGTGCGACACTTCGTCATAATTGCCCATGCGCGAATCCACAATCACCAGCTGGGGGCAATGGCGCAGAGCTTGGCTTGTGGGCATGGCCGAACGCACACCCATCATGCGCGCCGGATAGGAGCACGAAGCGACAACGCCTCGTTGATCAGGGCGCCCGCCCACGGCGAAAGGCAGGCCACGGAGCGATGGGTTGAGTTGCTCTTCGACAGCGCAAAAGAAGGCATCGAGATCGAAATGGAGTATTTTGCGGAGTTGGGTGGTCATAGGCATGGTGCGGGTAGATCATTCGTGCCATTGATATTTCAAAAAGGCTTCCCAGTGTTTCTATTGTCTACCCAAAGTGGAAAAGGCGCAAAGGGGCCGCCCGGCATGAATTCTGATCAGGGTGTGCTTTGCTCCATTCAGCCTAGTTGCTGTAGAGTAGCAGTGAAGGTATTTGAATGATTGGATAGGGAAATGGAATTGGGGAATAATTTTGTCTACACGAAATACCGAAAGTAGCACCAGTTCAACCCAAGCGACCGCACTCCTGGTCTCACTGCTCCTTGTCGATAGCCTGCACTTTGTCTTTGCACGCCTCTTGCTGCCCCATGCCGATCCATTGCTTTCTGCGTTCTTTGTCATGGGCATTGGCGCAGTAGAGGTCGGACTTTTCGGAGTGGCAACTGGCCGTCTGGGTTTCACAATTTTTACCCAAAACTGGCTCTTTTTTGTTGCCATCGGTTTTTGTATTGCGGTCAGCACCGGTATTAGCTACACAGCGGTAGCCCTCATCGACCCCGGCACAGCCTCGATCCTGAGCAAGACATCGATTGTCTATGGCCTGCTCTTCGGTATCTTTTGGTTGGGTGACCGGCTGACCCGGGTCCAGGCGATAGGCGCGGTGATTGCGATCGTCGGGCTTGTGATCGTCACCTTTCAACCGGGCAATTACCTGCGGGTGGGTAGCCTGCTCATCGTTGTCTCCACCCTGATCTACTCAACCCATACGGCCCTGACCAAACGCTATGGCGGCGAGATGGACCTGCTCAATTTCTTTTTTTATCGGCTGCTGCTCACCTCCGCCTTTCTCTTCGCCATGGCCGGATACCAGAGGCAGTTGGCGCTCCCCTCTTCTCCGGCGGTGTGGGGGTTGCTCGCCCTGGCCGGCACAGTGGAC
>JAHEML010000424.1 GCA_024643705.1 Caldilineaceae bacterium
GGGTTTGGAGTTGCACGGTTGCACCGTCTACGCGAATTTCGCCGCTGATGGGCTGGTAGAGGCCGTAGAGAATTTTCATGATCGTACTTTTGCCCGCGCCGTTTTCGCCCAGCACCGCGTGGATTTCGCCGGGATGCAGGGCCAGGTCTACGTGATCGTTGGCAAACAGATCGCCAAAACGCATGACAATCTGGCGGGCTTCGAGGAGTGGTTGGGGCGACGTTTCGGCCATCGGTGGTTCTCGCGGTGAAGTTTGTGGCAAGCCGAGTACATTTCTATCCGGCTCGCAAACTATAGCAGAATTCGCGGGAAGAATCGTCGTACGCAAATGCCCAAGATTTGTGGGGTGCTATTGTGCAGGTTGTACAGATGGTTGGGGAACGGCGGGGGTTACGGTAAAGTCGCAGAGGAAACGTGGAGAATGTGGCGTGCTCAATGAGTAGAAAGGAAAAGGGACGCAGATTTACGCGGATAAACGCAGGTTCAGGAGAAAAATCTGCGTCTCATTTTCTTTCCGAAAAAGCTTAAGCCGGAGTGATTTGTAGCAGGCAGACGCTGTGTGCGGGCAATATCACGGCAAACTCGCCGTTGCCTCCATCTGCCACGAAATCACTCATTTTTTCCGTCTTCAGTCGGCCTGCCGCGTGCAGGGCAGCGATCTGATCGGCGTTGGGCGGCTGAGGCTTGCCCATTTCCAGAAAGGCTGTATACGCGTTGCTGCTTCCTCGCGCCACCAATGAACGCTGGACGGTATACGCCCGCTCCGGCTCCAGCCCGGAGATGACGACGCTGACGTCTGTATTCACATCCACATCCCAGTCGTCGTGGTAGCTGCACAGGAAGACCTGCACGCCGCCGCTTTCATCTTTTGCGGCAATGCCCGTAATGTCTGGCGGCGAACTGGCGCTATCCGGCACGCCCGCGACCAGGGGGTCGCGATCGGCGTCGCTTTCCAGAGGCAGGCGTACGCTGCCCAGCTTCGCCAGCATCCGAAAGACATTCAGCACCGGCTTGTCGATGCCATTTGTGCTCAGAGTGCGGTGGCCCTCGAAATATTCCCGGTTCTCAAACTGAAAAGCCCAGGTGAGCATCCCGTCGATGCGTGCGCCGTTGGCCGCGTGCAGGTCGAGCAGTTTGTTGGCCGTGCAGGCTACGAAGCTGGCGTAATACTCGGAGTTGCGATAGGCCAGATTCGGGTTGTCGTGGACGCTGCCCGCGGCCCAGCCGTCCGGGTCGCATTCAGAAAGAATAATCTCGCGACCGGCCAGTTCGGGGAAATCGTTGACCACCGCCAGACCCGCCGCCACATTGCTGAGAAGCGTGTACATCGTCGGCGTCTTCTTGGCTGCGTTGGGTTCTACCCCATATCCGCCGCCTTTGGAGTGATAGCTGATAAAGTCGAGCCGGGTTCCCCGCTGACCAGTGAGGGCGTTTGCGCCCCGTACAATGTGTTCCAGAAAATCGTGTAGAAATTGGTTGGATTCTGGTCGCGTCGCGCCGCTGGTGGTGGCGGGTCCGCCCAGCTTGGCCTGGGGCAAGACCGCGTGCAGACCGGCTTCGGTGTAGTCGTAGAGGCGGCAGAACTCGGCGGTGCTGCCCGTCCAGTAGAAGATGTCCGGCTCGTTCCACAGTTCCCAATACCACTTGCTGACTTCGGCCAAGCCGTAGCGTTGCAGGCAATGGGCGGCCAGATGGCGGATCAGTTCCAGCCAGCGCCCATAATCCTTGGGCGGAAAGCGCCAGCCGCCGTGGCGGGGATCGTCGTAGGGCGTACCTGCGGGGGCAGTCGTCAGCGCTGCGGGCATAAAGCCCAGTTCCACAAAAGGCACACAGCCGCTTTCGATGGTAGCGTCCAGAATACGGTCAATGAGCGTCCACGAGTAGATTGGCTCGGCGTCGGCGTCCTCGCTGTAGACATTCGTTGATCCCCATTTGAGCTTGCCCGTGCCGTCGCCGGAGCAGAGGATGAAGTGGCAGCGGATGAAATAGGGCGCGTCGGACATCCCGCCCAGCTTGTCCAGCAGTTCGCGCCCGGCTGGTGTGTAGGTGTAGTTCGGTTCGTCGTAGCCCACATAGCGCCAGATACGGCGCAGGGGTGTTCCTCCATTTAGGTGGACGGTCACTGTGGCGCTGCGCGCGGTGGCACTTGTCATACGGACAACTCCCCATCCGCATAGCGCTGACGCAACACCTTCTTATCAAACTTGCCCACGCTGGTCTTAGGGATTTCGGCGATGAAGGCGTAGCCGTCGGGCAGCCACCATTTGGCGACACGGGATTGTAAAAACGCCTGGAGTTCAGCCGCGGAGAGTGTCCCCGCGTCTTTCGTGGGGACGACAACGGCCAAAGGACGCTCGCCCCACTCGGCGTGGGGAATGGCGATGACCGCGGCTTCCAGCACCTGGGGATGGGCCATCAGCAGCCCTTCCAACTCCACCGACGAAATCCATTCGCCGCCGCTCTTCACCAAATCCTTGGTGCGGTCGGTGATGGTCATAAAGCCATCCTCGCTGATCGTCACCACATCGCCGGTGCGGAACCAGCCATCCGCCGAAAAGTTGTCGCCGCTGCCCTCCATCTTGAAATAATCCTTCACCACCCACGGCCCCCGCACCTCCAGCGCGCCCATGGTTGTGCCATCCCAAGGCAGCTCGTCCCCCACATCGTTGACAATGCGCATCTCCACCCCGCCGATGGCGTAGCCCTGTTTGGCCTTCATGTCCCACTTGCGGTGGTCGGGCAGGTCGGCGTGGCCGCTGAGAAGTTTGGAGACCGTGCCCAAGGGCGACATCTCTGTCATACCCCAAGCGTGGAGAACGCTGACACCCAGTTGGCTCTCGTAGGCTTCGATCAGAGAGCGGGGCATGGCCGATCCCCCCACCACCAGGGCGCGGATACAGGAAATGTCCCGCGGGTTGTTCTTCAATTCGTGGTAGAGGCCGTTCCAAATCGTCGGCACGCCCGCGGCCACCGTCACCCGTTCCTCCTCGATCATCTGGGCCAGGGCTGTGCCCTGCAAATGGGGGCCGGGCATCACCACTTCTGCGCCGGTAAAGGCCGCGGAATAGGGCAATCCCCAGGCCATGGCATGAAACTGGGGCACCACCGGCAGCACCACATCGCCTTCTGTCAACGCCAGCGCGGCAGCCTGACACGAGGCCATTGTGTGCAGATACATGCTGCGGTGGCTGTAGAGCGCACCTTTGGGATTGCCGGTCGTGCCGCTGGTATAGCAAAGCCCCATCGCCATCTTCTCGTCGGTGGAACGCCATTCAAACTCGTCGTCCGCGGCAGCCATCAACTCCTCGTAGTGATGGATTGCGCCGGGCAAGTTTGTCTCCACCCCCGCGGGCGCGTTGAAAAGCACGAAATGCTCCACCCCGCCGATCTGGTCGGCCACCCGTTGCAGCAGGGGCAGCAGGGTTCCATCCACGAAAATCACCTTGTCTTCCGCATGATTGATAATGTAGGCTAACTGCTCCGGGAAGAGGCGGATGTTCAGGGTGTGGCAGACCGCGCCCGCGCCGGGAATGCCGAAGTAGAGTTCCATGTGCTGGTAGTTGTTCCAGGCGAATGTGCCCACCCGGTCGCCCGGTTGCACCCCCAGCCCCAGCAGCACATTGCCCAGCCGCTTTACCCGCCCGTAGAAATCGGCATACGTGTACTCGTGCATTTCGCCGCTGGGTAGCTTCGTCTTGATCTTCTTGTGGGGGAACATGCGCTTGGCGTGTTCCGCAATACGGTCGATTGTCAGGGGATAGTCCATCATCAGGCCAGAGAGCATGGGAATGTCCTTTCAAAGGGTTCAGCTGTGCCATTCGCAACGGTTGAGGGTTTAGGCGTCCGTTGTCGGTTTTTACACAAATGCCGACAGCCCGGTGATCTCGCGCCCGGCGATCAGCAAATTGATTTCGTTTGTGCCTTCATAGGTGTAGGTGGCTTCGGCATCGGTGAAGAGCCGGGCCGCGTGGTTTTCGATCAGAATACCGTTGCCGCCCATGATCTCCCGCGCCTGCCCGGCCATTTTGCGGGCTTTGGCCGCGCACGTCTGCTTGGCAAGCGAAATCTGACCGGCGCTTGCCTGGCCCGCGTCCATCATCTGGGCCAGCCGCCAGACAAGCAGTTGCATCTGGCTCAGTTCTGCGGCCATCTCCACCAGTTTGGCCTGGATGAGCTGATAGCTTGCAATCGGTTTGCCAAACTGCTCCCGTTTGCAGGCGTAGTCCAGCGCGATCTCGTAGCAGCCCGCGGCCAACCCCACGGCTTCCCAGGCCACACCCACCCGGGTATAGTCCAGCACTGCGTTCAAATCACGGAAACTGCTGCACTGGGCCAGCCGATCCTGGGCCGGGATGTGGACATCGGTCAGGGTGATGTTGGCCTGATGCACGGCCCGTTTGGCGATCTTTCCGGTGATGGCTTCGGCGTGAAAACCAGGCAGCTCGCGGGGGTTTTCCAGC
>JAHEML010000425.1 GCA_024643705.1 Caldilineaceae bacterium
GGAATCGTTATGGCTTGACGCGATGGGCAAAGCCACAGGAATGGCGGCCCATCAATTGCTGGGCGGTGCCATACGCGACCAGGTAGCTGTCGATTTTTGGATAAACCGGCCCGACGCCCCCACCATGGCAAAGTTGATACACGAAGCGGTGTCCCTGGGCCTGCGGGGCATCAAAATGAAGTCGAGTGCCCAAGGTGATACGGTAGAAGCGCTATTGGCGATTGCGGCTGACGTGCCCCATGGCTTTCATGTGACCATCGACCCCATGTGTGCCTGGCGGTCCCTGCGAGAATCTGCGCGCCAACTGGAGAAGTTGGCCCAGTTGCCCCTGGACATTCAGGTCGAGGATCCCTTCCCCTACAGCGTGATCGAGGACTGGCGCGCGGCTCGTACAATCTCACCGTTGACGATTGCCTGCCACACCCGCACCGAGGATGTGCTGCAACTTGCCATGCGCGAAGAGATGGCTGATACATATAACCTGGGACGGGGCAGCGTGTACGATTTTCTACGAGTCTGCCATGTGACAGAGTTTATCAGCAAAGATTGCTGGCAGGGCAGTTCGCTGGAACTGGGCGTGCTGCAGCATATGCGTCTGCACGCCTCGGCCTGTGCACGAAACTGCCTACTGCCAAGCGATCTTCAAAGCGAATGGGTGCGGGAGACGACACTTGTCACCCCCCGAATGCAATATGCCGGCGGTCATGCTATTGTCCCAACTGCCCCAGGGCTGGGCATTGAGCTAGATCACGAAGCAATCAAAGAATATACGACCGACTACTTCGAGCTGGCATAGTTGCGAAAGCGTTGCAAGGTATCTCAAACCGGGTTGGATATTCTTCCAAATCGCTGTTGGCTCCCTGAACTCCCATTGAAACTCTATTTGTTGATGCTTGGCAGCCATACCTTATCCGGACCTGCATCAATCGGGAATAGGAATCCCCCGGAAACCTTGAAACTTGGGCTACTCACGACAGAAACAACTTGTTGACCGATAACACCGTTCACAGAGAAGCTGGCCGACGTGGCCGAACCTCCGCCCGCGAACACGGAATGCTGGGCCGAAAAGTTGGCTGAGGACTGGCCTGCCACGATCCCAACGGGAATCAACAACAGCAGAAGTGCCAATATTAAAATCTGACGTCCTGTCACAAAATTTGCCATCGGTTTCTCCTCCTATTCGATGTCAATAAAGAGAGGAATCGTGCCATCTGCTGGGGCCAGCGGGCCAGCCACTTTGCCCACCACAATCCCAGCAGCGCTGTCACGTGAACGCTGGATATCCCCACTGGAGCTAACAACCAGTTTCTCACCGATCTGCCAGTCGGAGATGACTCCCATACTGGAGACATTGACTGCCGGGGCCAAGCCGTCGGTGATAATGACGAGATAGCTTTCCGGCCCAATGCTCCCGGCCATCCGGGCAAAGTCGAGAATCTGGCTGCCATCATCCTCAGTCAAATAGCCGACAACGATCGCTTCCAGCGCAACGCCAATTACTGCATTCCGGTTGTTGGCGTCCAGTTTGGCCACCGCCAGCATTGGCTGACCGTCTTCGGGCGATGGCGTGACACCCACCATCGCCACCAAATCACCCGGCTCGATGGACACCTGGCCCAGGTTGACAACAAGGGATTGGCTGCGCGCCGCCCGGTCTGTGATGCTCTGTGCACTGATGCCACCTGAGCCGCCAAAATAGGCATCGTAATAACCTCCACCCCCTCGGACATACATCCCCCGATAGTTGTCGCTGTAAATGCGCGCCCCATACCCCTGTTCACTTGCCGAGTCGGTTCCCCTGGCGAACAGCCCCTTGCCGCCCTCAAAGTAGCCTCCCTCGTTGTAAAAGGTGAAGCTATTGGATGTGTCGCCCCGCCCGTAGACACCCACGCCCTGATTGCTTTGGCCGTACACGCCGGGTGCCAGAATATTGGGATGGGCACGATCCCCGCCGCTATAGCCATAGACACCGACACCGTTTGTGCTGTAAAAATAGCCCGCATAGCCTTCGTTGGCGTTGCTGCCCCCGTCAAAGCCATAAACCGCATAGCCACTCTCTGTTTGTCCATAGACAGCGCGACCATTTTGGGCCAGGCCATAGATAGCATTGCCTGTTGTCGATTGGCCTGAAATAGCACCACGGTTGAAGGCGAACGCGTTGTTGTTCATCTGTACATCGAGCAAATAGTTGTTGGGCAGCGCATTGGCTGTGCCTTTGACAATTGCACCGGGCCGCAGAGTGTGGGCCATAGGTGCCGGCAAAATCTCCTGGCGTGGTGTCAGCGTTTCCCCATCGACAATCTGAGAAAGCCACAATTCTTCGCCGTTAAAGATGTCTTTTGTGATGGGCAGTCTGACTGAAAAGAGGCCGTTATTGACGGCAACAGTTTTGTCGCCGCTATTCCACAGGGCAGTGCCGCCAGCCGATCTGTTAAAGATGACAAAGCGCATTGTGAACGTACCATCCAGGGCAGCATCGTCGGCGTCGGTCAGATAGCCCTGATAGGTTATGGCATCACCAATGGTTGCGTTGGGCGAATCGTCGGATTCCGTAGTATTGGCCCCGACCAGCGAAGGCCAATATGCACCCAAACCACCAAGAATCAACAAAGCCGCCGCTGCGACAAGAACTCTGGGAAGCAGACTGTTAAATTTCATTTCCATCTCCTTTGAAAAGTATCTCCTGTGAGAATGGGAGAAACTACTCTTGCAGTCGTGAAAGCAATGTCAATGCAGGCTGATAAGCGGGGTTGAGCAGTAGACTGTATTGCACGGATTGGCGGGCGGCATCCAGTCGCCCCTGCCGGAAGTAGACGGTGGCAAGGCCGAGATGAAAATCAGCCGAATCGGGCTGCCATTTCACGGCCTGGACAAAGGCAGCCTGGGCGGCGACCAAATTGCCAGCCTGCAATTCCGCCCACCCAAGAATACCAAAAGCGACGCCGTCTGTCGCATCGAGTAAAAGTGCCTGTCGTGCTTGGGTGCGCGCCAGCGCCCAAGCCCCGGCGCGCAGAGCCACATCCGCATACTGTCGGTAGGTCAACCCAATTGTCGGGGCCAAAGCAATCGCGCGCTCGTAGGCTCCATAGGCAGCATCGCTTTTGTCCGGCTCTGCCACCGACTGGCTGGCATACACAGCAGCGAGTTGGGTCTGCAGGACAGGGTCTGCCGGGCGCAGGGCGATGGCGGAATACATAGCATATTCTGCCAATCCAAAATCTCCCAGCTTGGCAGCGGTCAAGGCTACGGCCACGTGATACGACGCTGTCTGGGGCTGCTGGACGGCGGCTGTGGTGTATTCCGCGAGTGCCAGCGCCGAATCTCCCCGGCCCAATGCCTGCGTTCCCTGCCAACTGTGCACATCGGCCAGCAAGGGGCGCAGATTCGCTTGCCAGATCGCCCAGACTAGCAGAAGAGCGCTTGCAGCAAGCACCGCGCCGCCTGGCCAGCCCAGTTTGCCGGGTGGCTCACTTGTCGTCTTGAAGGTCGTGGTCCCGGCTATCACGACGGCCAAGAGAAGCCAAAAGACGAGCGCAGTCGACGCCACTTCAAAGAGAAAGAGATTGCCAACTAATTGGGTTGCAATAGCTGCTATGCAAGCGGCGAGCCACTGGTTTTCTAGAAATTGGCTATTGGAAGATGGAGTTGGGCTTTCCGCTGAGGTTGTCAAGCGTTTCCAGCCTGCCTGTACAACCACAAAGACGAGGGCCAGCAGAAGAAGAGTCGCCACAACCCCATAACTGAGTGACCAGTCGAGCAGCCAATTGTGGGCACGATCCACCACTACACCCCGGCCTTGATAGTAGACCAATTCGGGCGGATAGACGGAGGGGAAGTGGAGTTCCAGCGTATCTGCACCGTAGCCCAGCCAGAGCTGGGGCCAGAGCAAACGGAGCGACGCCTGCCAGATTGTCCAGCGGGCGGCAATCGAACCACCCGCAGCAATGCCCTGTTGAAGCACCAGCAGCAGACCACTGCCCAATGTAATGAGTCCGCCCAACCCAGTCAGCCAGCGCAGGCGCGGCTGCCAGCCAGGGGCCGATTGCAGCCAAAGCCAGATGCAGAGGCCAACCAAAACGGCAATCCAGGCTGCCCGGGCCTGGGCCAAAGCGATGACAGTCAATTCCATAAGGGCCAGCGCGCCAAAACCCCAGCGTTGCCATCCAACCTCCGCCGTTTGGGCCGCAGCCAGGGTAAGGGGGACAAGCAGAGCCAGATATGCGCCGGTAAAGTTGGCCCGGCCTAATGTGGTGGTGAGGGGGCTGCGGGCATCTGTTAGGAGGGATAGTGGCTGCCACCCGGCTGCCTGGAAGAACCCGAGCAGGCAGATGGGCAGGGCTGTCAGAATAAGGACGGTCAACAGTTGTCGGCTCGCGGCCCTATCGATTTGGGTGGCGACGCAGGCAAAGAGCGTCAGATAGCTGAGTTGTGTCAGCAAGCCATTGGCCCGGTCAAG
>JAHEML010000426.1 GCA_024643705.1 Caldilineaceae bacterium
GCTTTGCATTTGCCAGCTCAACCGCGGGCGGGCAATGTCGATGCCCTGGGGGTTTGCGCGAAATTCGCACGTGAGGTAGGTAATGGTTGTCATGTGCTCCTCTTTTGGAGTGAATTGCCGGTTATTAAACGACCGTTTCTAATTTCTACAGATTGCGTGACTATTCAACTGGTCTCGATTGTCGTAGGGCAGGTTTCTTACCTGCCAAATGTGGGAAACCGAGTAATGGCAGGTAAGAAACCTGCCCTACGTTGTCACCATTTACCCTAGACACCTTTTTTAGGCCAGTTATCCATGCCCCTTGGGGCACAACCAGCAATGAAAATAGGACGATGACAAACCCAAAGTTCCTCTGTTTTATCCGCGGTTATCCGCTCGATCCGCGTCATCAGCGTTCTAGTTTCAAGCGAAAATTCATCATCAACTCCAGAGCTGGCGCAACACAGGCTGCCAGTTTGTGCCTTCCAGCAGATCCGTGTTGTCGCTGATCAGGTCGATGTTGCCGATGGGCTGGCGGGCCGCGATGGCCTGCACGTTTGGGTCGTTGATCAGCGCCAGCAGCGCATCGCCGAAGCCATGCAGCGCGATGACCTGAAAGGGCCGCCCGAAAAAGTCACGAACGCTCTCCGCCATCGGTTCAGTCAACCCCAGCCGGTTGTGCATCTGGGCCAAAGACTCGTAGGCGGGGACGAGATGGCCCATCCGTTCCTGCCAGGTGGTGGCTGTCTGCGCGGCCAGCAGATGGGGTGTCAGTTCGGCGGCGCAGGTCAGCCGGGCAAAAGCTGTGCCAAACCATTTGGGATAGGGCGCATATTGGCGCTCCATCAAAAAAGCCAGCCGCATCACATCCCGCACCAGCCGCGACCCCATCAGCGCCGAGCCGAGTTCATCCCCCACCAGCCCAGCCCGTCCCATCAGATGTTCTTCCTGGCCGATGCGCGCCCAACCCGCGGCCAGCAAATAGAGCCAGAGATCGTGGGGATACCAGGCAAGACGGGCGCGCATCTCTTCCAGCCCGTCTTCGGCTTCAAGACCGTCGTGATAGACCGCGCCGCTGGTCAGGGTGCGCAGTTTCTGCTGGGGAAAGGTGAGCCAGTCGGCGGCGGTCAAGGGCTGATCGGTGTCGAAGCCCAAATAGGCGCGGACAAAGCCACGGATGGTGGCGACGCTTACCCGGTGGTTGACTGGGCCACTGTGGATGACGGTGAGCAGTTGAACACCGTTGTCGTCTGGATTTGGTTCGTCGAAGTTGGTGGAGTAACCCCGAAAGATGTAGGGCAGGCCAAGTGCCAGGGCTTCGCGGATGGGTTCTGCCACCTGTGGGTGATCCGCCTCGCTGACAAAAAGCTGGACGCGGGGTCCCCAGTGGTGGTCGGTGGACATTTCGTCGTCGAAGCCCAGTACTTCCGAGCCGCTGCCGATGAGCGCTGCGCTGTGGGCCAGATCAGGGAAGGCATCGTCCAGAATGGGGCGCACGGCTTCCCGGTAGAAGTCGCCGCAGAGGGTCAGGCCGGGGATGAAGGGGGGCAAAACTATTATCTCCAATGTTTGAGAAAGCAATCTATGCAGATTAACCGGGTGAGTGAGCGCTGATTGAGTGCCGAAGAATTCGCTGAGTCATTCGAGGCGGATCGCAATCAAGCGACTGGGTTTACGAGCATACCTGAATTTACCCGCTTGGTTTCGATACGCTGGGAAACAACCCCAGCTACTCAACCGGCACTGGTCTCCACTCCGCCGTACACAAAGTCTCCCCCTACAACCGTCCCCGTCACGTCCGTCTCCAATATCGCCATGGGGTTGGCGCTGAAAATATCCTGGGAAAGAATCGTCAAATCGGCCAGCTTGCCGGGTGTGATGCTGCCTTGCTCGTTTTCCATTCCTCCCGCATAGGCCGCGCCCACGGTATAGGCCCACACCGCTTCTTCCACAGTCAGCCGCTCTTCGGGAACCCAGCCCGCGCCGCCCGGGGTGCCGTCCGCCCGGCAACGGGTGACAGCCGCGTGGATGCCCTGGATCACGTCCGGCGTCTCCACCGGCGCGTCGGAGCCAAAAGCCAGGGGTGCGCCCGTCTGTTGCAGGCTGCGCCAGGCATAGGCATAGCGGCTGCGTTGGCCCCAGTGCTTGTCCGAGAGCAGCATATCCTGGGTGGCGTGGATGGGCTGCATGGACGGAATGACACCCAACTCCACAAAACGGGGAATGTCGTGGGGATCGAGCACCTGGGCGTGTTCGATGCGGTGGCGCAGGTGCAGCCCGACGCCCGCTTTGCGGCTGGCCTCCAGCGCATCCAGCACCATGCGGTTGGCCCTGTCACCGATGGCGTGGGTGACGACGGACAATCCTGCGTTGGTGGCCCGCTGCACAATATCGGCCATGGTCGCTTCGTCGGTGACGGCGATACCCAGATTGTTCGGTTCGTTTTCATAGGGGGCCAGCATCCAGGCTGTGCGCGGTCCCAACGCGCCGTCGCTGAAAACTTTCACACCACCGATGCGCAGCCACTCGTCGCCCAAACCGGTTTGCAGGCCGACGCGGATGGCGTCGTCCAGCTCGGAAACGGGAATCTGGGAAACGATGCGCAGACGCAGTTCGCCGTCGGAGCGCAGTTTTTGAAAGGCGCGCAACGCGGGCGCGGCTTCCATTGTGTGCACGCCGACGATCCCCATTGTGTGGACGACAGCCTGGGCCTCGCGCACGGCCTGGGCGGCCTGCTCGTCGGTGGGTTCGGCAACCAGTTCAAAGAAGGGGTGCATGGCGGTTTCCAGCAGGATACCCGTGGGCTGGCCCGCCGCGCCCCGCACAATCTCGCCGCCGTCCGGGTCGGGGGTGGCGCTGGTGATCCCGGCCATTTGCAGGGCAACACTGTTGGCCCAGCCCGCGTGTCCGCATTTGCGCCGCAGAAAAATCGGGTGTTCTGTGCTGATGGCGTCCAAATCCGCCGCGCGGGGAAAGCTGCCATCGCCCCACAGAGATTGGTCCCACCCCCGGCCAGTGAGCCAGTGGCCCGCGGGCGTCTCTGCGGCGCGGGCGCGCACCCGATCCAGGGCAACGTCCAGGCTGGGCGTATTCATCAGATCGATTTCGCGCAGGCTGAGGCCATAGGACATAAAATGGATATGGGCGTCGATGAAACCGGGGGTGACGGTCTGTCCTTTCAGATCAATGGTACGCCCATTGGGGGCAAGCAAACTCTTCATCTCGTCGTCGTTGCCCACGGCCACGAAACGATCCCCGCGGATCGCCACTGCCGACACCTGGGGGCACGCGGGGTCCATCGTGTGAAAATTGCCATTGATTAGTATCAGTTCAGCGTCCACGGTTTGTCTCCGGTTGGGGGTGTGGTAGAGTAGTGCGTGTTGCGTAGCGCGTAGGTTGGGGCGTTGGTTCGTTTCCTGCGACAAGAGTGGAAATGTCGAAAGAAATTGGCCTTCTCCACTACGGCCAAACTTAAAAATCCGCCTGGATCATTGCTGCTTACGCAATACGGATTCTACCCTCATTGTAGCGCAAACTACCCCAATCTGATAAGGCTTTCTCCCATGCATCCCGTCGGCGCGGTCCACGAGTTCCACGAACCAGCCTATGCCCAGAACTGGGCTGAGCGATTTGTGCCGACGCCGCCCCGTCAAGCACTCTTTGATTTGATCGTGGAGCAGTTAACCAACCGTGCCCTGCCCAGCAACCACATCGTCGAATTGGGCATTGGGCCGGGCTATTTGGCGCTGGAGATTCTGGGCCGTAGCCGCATTCCCAGCATGACGTATGAGGGTGTGGACTTTTCCGAGGCGATGTTTGCCATTGCCCGCTCCCGCTTGGTCGATTTTGCGGATCACGTCGTCTACACCCAGGCCGATCTGACTGATGCTGATTGGACAGCCCGTCTTTCCCAGACACCGGGCGCGATAGTCTCCACTTGGGCGCTGCACGATTTGGGCGCGGAGGCCCATATCGCTTCGGTCTATGCGCGGGCGCGGGCGGTGCTGCCCCCTGGTGGATTGCTGATCAACGGGGATTTTGTCAAGCCCGACGAGAGTCCCTTTGAATACGAGCTGGGGCGCATCACCCCCAGCCGCCACGAGGAACTGCTGCGGGCCGCGGGTTTTCGGGATGTGCAGCGGTTGGCCTATTTGGAAAAGAACATAGACCACCCCACGTCGGCCAATAACTACGCCTGTTTCGCTGGTATTGCCTGAGATGAGCCGTACCCGCCATCTTGTGCGCTCCTCTGCGCTGGTGCTTTTTCTTTACGTGCTGGAAAAGATCACTGGCTTGGGCAAACTTTTTCTAATGACCCGTCAGTTCGGCACTGGGTCAGCGGCAGATGCCATTACCGCGGCCAATCAATTGCCCGAACTTTTCCTCTATAGCCTCACCGGTGGCGCGATTGCAGCGGCCTTTATCCCGGTCTATTCGGCCTATCTCACAAAAAATCA
>JAHEML010000427.1 GCA_024643705.1 Caldilineaceae bacterium
CGCGCCGCCAACCACATCACCGGTGTAGCCATCAGCCCGGACGTGGCGCAGCAGCAGGCGGTCGCGCAGGTGGATGTGAGCATCGCCGCTGCGGGTAGTTACCACCTGCGGCTGTCGTCGCTGGATGGCACTTTCCCCGCCGCGGAAAGCACCCACACCCTGCAACCGGGTGAACAGACAATTGGCGTCACCTTTGTCGTGCCGGAGCCAAAGCTCTGGTCGCCGGAGACGCCACACCTCTACGACGTGCAGGTGGAACTCATCCCGGCGGACAGCAGCGCGGGCGACAGCGCCACAACCTATTTTGGGATGCGCACGGTCAGCCGGGGAGAGTGGGACGAAAAGGGCTTCGAGTATATCCTGCTCAATGGCGAACCGGTCTATCTGCGGGGCGCGCTGGACCAGGCCTTCCACCCGGACGGGCTGCACACCTATCCCACAGATGAGATCATCCGGGGCGATATTCAGCTTGCCAAAGATTTGGGTCTGAATATGTTGCGCTGTCACATCAAAATCAACGATCCACGCTACTACTACTGGGCGGACAAACTGGGGCTGCTGATTTTCTATGACATGCCCAGCCCGGATATGGACACGCCGACTATGCGCCGCACTTTCGAGGCAGCTCTCCGGCGGGCCATCGCGCGGGACTTCAACAGCCCATCGATCATCGCCTGGATTATCTTCAACGAAACCTGGGGGCTGACCAAGCACCACACCGCCGATGGTCAGCGCTGGTTGGCAGAAATGACCGAACTGACCCGCCAGCTGGACCCCACCCGCCTGGTGGAGGACAATTCCGCCTGCCGCTATGATCACGTGGAGAGCGACATCAACTCCTGGCACTTCTACATCAACAACTACCACGAAGTGCGCCGTCACGTGCAGAGGGTGGTGGACGAAACCTATCCCGATTCGGCCTTCAATTATGTGGGGGGTGACTACGTCCAATCTACCGCGCCGCTGATGAATAGCGAGTATGGCGGCATTGCCGCCCGCAGCGGCGACACGGACATCGCCTGGTGCTTCAAATACCAGACATCCGAGTTGCGCCGCCACGCCAAAGTCTGCGGCTATGTCTACACCGAGCTGGACGACATCGAATGGGAGCACAACGGCTTTGTCAACTACGACCGCAGCGCCAAAGAGTTCGGCTACGACGCCTTTGTGCCGGGGATGACAGTGGCCGACCTGAATGCGGCCGACTTTGTGGGGCTGGACGCGCCCCCCTGCCAGACCCTCGCGCCGGGCAGCGAGTTTAGCGCCCCCCTCTTCGTCAGCCATTGGGGAACGCCAATGGGAAATGCAACTGTGCGCTGGCAGGTGGACCTTGTGGATCGCTACGGCCAGCCCACCAGCGGGCAGTCGGGTGAAATCACCGTCGCGCCCCGCCGCTTCGACGTAACGTCCCTGGGGGCTCTCTCCTTCGCTCTGCCCGACGAAAACGGGCTGGCGACAGTGGCCCTGCAACTGGTGGACGGTGATGGCGCTGTGCGCTGCCGCAACTATGTGAATGTGGAAGTTTCGGCGGGGGCCAACCCGGCGGTGGAGCAGAATGAGTACGGCTATGCCCTGCGCTTCCGCCCCGGCGATTTCAGTGCCTCGTCTTGGGATCAGCCGTCGGTGGACCCCAGCCGCCAGAAGTTCAGTGCCACCGGCAGCGGCTGGGTGGAGTACGAGTTGGCGTTGCCGGATGGCGTCGATGCCGCGGCGATCACCGGGCTGGAGCTGCGCTGCGAGGCTGGGGCACGGGCAGGGCGGGCGAAGATCGACTGGCCCGCCAAAATCCAGGGCTTCAACTATCCCCAGACGGATGTGGCGCGCAAAACGCCCTCGGATGTGGAAATTTCGTTGAATGGCATTGCCATTGGTAGCAGTCACCTGCCCGACGATCCCGCCGATGCCAGGGGTGTGCTCAGCCATCACAACTGGATCGACCCCGGCTCCTACGGCTATTTGACCGATGCATCCGTCAGCGCCGATGTTTTGGCCGCTGTCAAAGCCAACCTGGCCGCGGGCAATCCTCTGCGGGTGCGTTTTGCCGTCTCCCCAGAGAGTGCAGGTGGGCTGGCTCTCTACGGCGAAGAGGCCGGCCACTACCCCGTCCCGCCCACCCTGCTGGTGATGACCGCGTAGGCGGAAATAGGTTCAACGTCAAATAGCTCAACGCAAAGGCACGGAGATGCAAAGAGCGCAAAGGAGATTTGACCTCCTTTGCGCTCTTTTTTGTGCATTCAGACAGAACTCTTCCTAACTCTACTGGCGCACCTGTACCCGAATCACTATGCGGCGCTCGGCCCGCACGCCATCCTGATAGTAGACACCCGGTGTTGGCATTAGCACCACCTCGAACTCCCCGTCGGGCAGCACGTATGCCTCGCCCAAATTGATGAGCGAACCGGCCTCCACCCACGTAATCCGCTCCCCGTAGATACGTCCATCCAACCGCTGAATGCGCAGGGTGATCTCCTGTTTCCCTTGCATGGCGTCCGAAAAACGGACCAAAATGTCGTCGTATTTATGAAAGAGCGTCTGTTCCATGGAAGCGGCATCGAAGATTGCCTGATAGTAGCGATACTCGTCGGCCAACTCTGCGGCGATGGTACCAGAAGGGGCATGGTTGGAAATGTTGATCATCCCCGGTTCGACGGTGGCGGCCTCGGCCTGAGATGCTTCACAACCGCTCAGACCGAGCAAAGAAAGAACGAGAAGTGCAAAAATCAATGGGTTACGCATGGGTCTGTCTCCTCGTGTGTGGCAGATTTGCCGTTGCTCGATGGACACACAATAGGCGCGGCTCGGTGCGCCAGCGCGCCAGGATGCGTTGCATAGCCGTTGCAGAAATGGTGCAAGGGCTGTATGATGGGAGACAGCAATCGTTCAGGCTATGAGAAACGGAGAGCGAGATGAGCGATGTATCGCTCTATCTCTTCGGCGCACCCCGCGTAGAACAAAGCAGTGCAAACGTACCCATTTCCCGGCGGAAGGCATTGGCCCTGCTGGCCTATTTGGCTGCCAGCGAACGCACTCACAGCCGGGACAACTTGGCCGCGCTCTTGTGGCCGGAGTGGGATACGACATCAGCGCGCACGGCCCTGCGCCGGGTGTTGGTCACAGCCAACAAAGCCCTTGGCGTGGGGGTGCTTCTGGCTGAGCAGAAGAGGCTTGGTTTGGCTCCGGAAGCTGGGCTATGGGTGGATGTAGTGCGCTTTCGGGCCGTCCTGGCCCAAAGCCGAAGCCATCATCATACCCATCTGCACACCTGCAACGACTGTCTGGGCTGGTTGAGCGAAGCTGCCGATCTTTACACCGGCGATTTTTTGGCCGGGTTCGGCCTGGACGATAGCCCGGATTTTGACGATTGGACTACATTCGAGGCCGAATCCCTGCGCCGGGATGCTGCCGAAGTGCTGGAAAAACTGACAGAAATCCACGCGACTGGCCGGGATTTTTCGACAGCTATTGCGGTTGCCCGGCGCTGGCTGTCCCTGGACCCACTCCACGAAGCCGCCCACCGAATGCTCATGCGCCTCTACGCGTGGGCGGGAGACCAGGCAGCAGCTTTGCGCCAGTACCGGGAGTGCCTGGAATTGCTACAACGGGAGTTGGGTGTTCCGCCCCAGAGCGAGACCACCGAATTGTTTGAACAGGTGAAAGTCGGGCAGGTTGTGGTCCAGGGGTTGCCAATTGCCCCATTAGTGCCCACCCCAGCCCAAGTGAATATGCCGCAGACCGTTGAATCATTCGTCCGCCTGCCCCATCTAACCGACTTTATGGGACGGCGGGTTCAGTTGGCAACCCTGGGTGCGCTACTGCCCGATCCGTCTCAACGGTTGATCACGGTACTGGGAATGGGAGGGATGGGCAAGACTTCGTTGGCGGTGGTGGCCGCGGGCCGGGCCACAGATCGATTCCCCGATGGCGTGGCTTTTGTCCCACTGGCTCCTCTCTCACAGCCCTCGGCCATTGTCTCGGCCATCGCCGACGTACTTGGCTACACCTTTCCGCCGGACAGCCGTCCGCCCCTACAGCAACTTACTGGTTATTTGTCATCCCGTCGCCTGCTGCTGGTGCTGGATAATTTCGAGCATTTGCTGGACGGCGCGGAGATTGTAGCCGCGCTGTTGGAGGGCGCGCCAGATGTGACATGCCTGGTCACGTCCCGGGAACCTTTGCAACTGCGCGCCGAAACGATTTTTGCTTTGGAAGGGATGGAAATCAGCGACGAGGAGGGGCTGCGCCTCTTTGCCCAGAGTGCGCGGCGGGTGCGTTCCGACTACACGCCCCAGCCTGAGGAAAAGGCAGCAATTGAGGAAATTTGTCGTCTGGTGGATGGAATGCCCCTGGGGATTGTCCTGGCCGCGGCCTGGATAGGGCTGCTGTCGCCACAGGAGATTGTCATCGAAATACGGCAAGGGTTGAGTGTGTTG
>JAHEML010000428.1 GCA_024643705.1 Caldilineaceae bacterium
TTCGTCACGTATGAAGCATTTGGTGCGCTGGGTGACGGCGTGGCTGATGATCTACCGGCCATTTGCGCGGCCCACGACTACGCCAATGCCCACGGTCTGCCTGTCCGTTCCCGGCCAGAGGCAACCTACCACCTTGGCGGGCAGGCGCTCACAGCCACCATTGCCACAGACACCGATTGGAACACCTCCCGTTTCACTGTCGACGATTCGCAAGTCAACGCCCCGATCGAAGACCACAAAGTCTCCCTCTTTCTCATTCGCTCCCTGCTTCCGCTCGTGGATGTAACCATCGATTCTCTGACGCGGGATCAGGCCCAGGTGGATGTGGCCCTGGAGCAGGCTTGCCACGTTCTGGTGGAAAACGAGAACAAGCGGCTCTACATTCGACGGGGTCTGAACCAGAACGATGGTGTGGCCCAGCACGATTGCTTTATTTTGGAAAAAGATGGAACCGTTGAAGGCCCCATCGATTGGGAATACGACACCATCACCCGCACCGAAGCACACCCCATCGACCAGAAACTTCTGCTGGTGCGCGGGGGGATCTTCACCACCTTTGCCAACCGGATGAAACAAGAGGTGGGCTACAACTATTGGGCGCGCAACATTGTGATCACCCGCTCGAATACAGAAATCGATGGTCTGACCCACTATGTTGTGGGAGAGACAGCCGTTGGCCACCCCTATCGGGGCTTCATCGAAGCCCGTCAATGTGCCAACATCACCCTGCGCGACTGCTTTGCCACGGGCCACAGAATCTACTCGACCATCGGCGCGGCCAACAAACCGGTCAATATGGGTTCGTATGACCTCCATGCCAACGACGTGGTCAATTTGCGTCTGATCGGCTGCCGGATGAACCATATCCTGGACAAGACCCGCTGGGGTGTGATCGCGTCCAACTTCTGCAAGAATATCCTGCTAGAAAACTGCACCCTTTCGCGCATGGATGCCCACATGGGTGTATCGGGCACATACACCATTCGCGGCTGCACACTGGGCCACATGGGGCTGAACGCCATCGGACGCGGCCAATTGCTCGTCGAAGATTCCACCCTGTACGGCAACTCACTGGTCAGCTTCCGGCAGGATTATGGAAGCACCTGGGAAGGCGATGTGATTATCCGCCACAGCCGCTGGATACCGGCCTGTGGCGAGACGATTTGGCCCCGCATGTTTAACGTGAGCAATGATGGGATGCATGATTTTGGCTACCCCTGTTTCATGCCCGCCCAAGTGACAATCGACGGTCTCTTTGTGGACGATACGAACCACCCCGATGGGTATACGGGCCTCTATCTCTTCCGCGATCCCAACGAACAATACGACCCGTCCGAGGAGCCGCCATTGAGCGAAAATCGTCCATTTCCCTACATTCCGTGCCAGCAGGTGACAGTGCGCAATCTCACCACAGCCAGCGGCAAACGACCCCTCATTTCAACCAGTGCTGTCCTGGCAGCCAACTTGGATTTGGTAGAGGAAGAGTAAAAATGAAAAAGACAAACCCTGCCACCGCAATTGAAAGGAGCCGATCGTGAATAATGCCGACGCAATCAAATGTGCTGTTCTTGCCCACGAAATCTATGCCGACTTCTCGACCATTCGATTCGGCGATTTCACAGGTAAGAAGCCGGAACTGTTCGAAAATCTGGGCACAGACACCCAGTGTGCAATCCTGCCAGGCGACTCTGTCGACGCAATCTACATTGTCTTCCGAGGGACAGAAAAGAATGCGGATTGGAAAATCAATGTCGATTTTAGCCGCAAACTTTTCGAAGTACGCCTCATAGACTTGCCCCCTGTTAGCCCAATACCTGGCCCCGAAGGATCGTCTGGCCGGCAAATCGTGCCGGTAACAGACCTGGCTTCGGATGCGCCGCGGGCCAAGATGCACGAAGGGTTTGTGAGTGCTTATATGTCGGTGCAAGATCAGATTCATCGATTTATACGCGCCCACGATTTGAAAAAAATCACCATCACCGGGCATAGTCTGGGCGGCGCGCTTGCTACCCTCTGCGCCATCGATATTCAGCTAACCTACCAGGGGGCTTATGCCCTGGAAATTTTTACATTTGGTTCCCCCAAAGTTGGCAACCCCGAATTCTGCGATCTCTTTAACAAGCATATTCCCCGTTCGCACCGTTTTATCAATGGCCTGGACATCGTGCCCTCCTTTCCCCGCCCTTGGCAAGGGTATACCCATGTGGAGACAGAATACCGGCTGGGCAGCCGCTTTAGCTGGCAATTCCTCTCCCGGCGGGTGATCGATCACGGCATCACCGAGTATGTAGCCGCCCTGCGCAAATGACCACCTGGCTCGTACACAATCCCAAAACAGCCCTAAATCTCTGAGAGGTCACGTATGAAGATCGCACGCATCGATCAATTCTTCCCCCGCCCTCGAACCCGATTGGTCAAAATCACCACCGACAACGGATTGGTTGGCTGGGGCGAAACCACCTTGGAAGGCAAACCCAGAAGCGTCCACGCCGCGGTGGAAGAGCTGGCCGACTATCTCATCGGCAAAGACCCCCTGCGTATCGAGCACCATTGGCAGCATATCTACCGGTCGGCCTTCTTTCGCGGTGGCAATGTACTCATGACCGCGCTGTCGGGTCTTGATCAGGCACTGTGGGACATTGCGGGCAAATTCTACAATGCCCCGGCCTATGCTCTTATGGGCGGGGCAGTGCGCGATCGGATTCGGGTCTATGCCCATTGGGGCATCCGCGACACCACCGACGAAGGATTGGCTGCATCAAAAGCGCGCTTGGAAAAGCTGCAAAAAAGTGGCTACACGGCCTATAAAGGTGGACCCGGTGGCAAATGGCGCGCCCACGAACCACCCGCTGTCATCGACGAATTTGTGCAGCGGGCCTACCTGATGCGGGAGTGGGTCGGGCCGGATGTGGAATTGTGTTTCGACTTTCACGGCAAAATGACCCCAGGGCTGGCGATTGAGATCTGCCACGAATTGAAGGGGATGCGTCCCATGTTTGTGGAAGAACCCGTGCCCCAGGAGAATGTGGACGCGCTCAAGCAGGTCTCGGATCATGTGCCCTTTCCCATTGCCACCGGCGAGCGACTCCTCACCCGTTGGGCCTTTCGCGAGGTTTTCGAGAAGCAAGCGGTCAGCTACATTCAGCCCGACGGCTCTCACGTGGGCGGTATTTCTGAGCTGAAACGGGTGGCAAACATGGCTGAAGTCTACTATATGCATATCATGCCCCACTGCGCCATTGGCCCCGTGGCGCTGGCCGCGTGCATGCAAGTGGACGCGGTTGTGCCCAATTTTTTGGTTCAAGAACAAGTAGATCGGAGCTTGGGCGATGGTTTGCTGGAAGAGGAATGGCCCGTGGTCAACGGCCACATCGAACTCCCCACAAAACCGGGATTGGGTTTCGAGATCAACCCCGCCGAAGCCGAACAGGATCGGGGCGAATATGTGGAAGAATTGGGCGGCGAATTCTTCTATGATCAAGACGGCAGCGTGGCTGATTGGTAAACAAATCTAACTCTCTCACTTCACTTTTCCCAGGAGAACCCCGTGAAAATTACCGGTGTGCGCACCCAACTCTACTCCTATGATCTCACCCGACCCATCGGCGACGCCAACAGCCCCAAAGGCTGGGCCAAAGGCAGCCATCTGGCCGTCTTCATCGACACCGACACAGGCGTCACCGGCGTGACACTGGGCGGGGGCAGCGCCCGACGTCACATCCATTCTCTGGCCGAGGAATTGCTGGTGGGCAAAGACCCCAGAGGTGTCCGCGGTCTTTGGCAGCGGATGATCGACCGGGCCTTCAAAGGCAACAACCGAGGCGTTGTCAACGATGCCACCTCCACCCTGGATGTGGCCCTGTGGGACCTGAAAGCCCGGCTCAATGATGAACCCCTATGGAAGACTCTGGGGGCATCCAACCGACATGTGCGGGCCTATGCCAGTGGGCTGGATATTCCACTGTCCGACGATGAACTGGGGGCATTCTACACCCGCATGGCTGCCAAAGGCATCAACGCGGGCAAGCTAAAGGTGGGGCTGAATATGGCCGACGACCTGCGGCGCATCGCCATCATGCGCGATGCTTTGGCAACTAATGGGAAACAGCCGGAACTGATGATCGATTCCAACGAATACTGGTCGCCCAAACAGGCCATCCGCCACATCTGCCAGATCGAGGAGCAATTTGACATCTTTTGGGCCGAGGAACCAGCCCGCCGTTGGGACTACCGGGGTCTGCGCCAGGTCTCCGAAGGGATTCGGGCCGCGGTGGCAACCGGGGAAAATCTGGACTCGGTGAGCGAATTTATGGCCCTGGTGGACAACCGGGCCGTGGATGTGATCGAGATCGGGCGGGGTGCAGGGGGCATCACCGGAGGGCTGATGGTGGCCGATCTGGCCTACGCCTTCGAG
>JAHEML010000429.1:0-1137 GCA_024643705.1 Caldilineaceae bacterium
TGAGGAACAGTGTGTGACAGTCCGTCACGGGGGATCGAGCGGCTGGCTGCGCACGCTGGACGAGGCAAACGCCCAGGCGGCCATGCAGGAACCAGAAATCTTCCGCAAACACCGGGGGCGGCGGGTTCCCGGCACAGATGGCGAAACGGAAATTGTCCTCCTGCCCTATGCCGTGGCCCGATTGGATTTATCGTAATGCGTAGGGGGCGGTCTCAGACCGCCCCCTAAATCGCCGCCCCCTAAATCGCCGCCTACGACAATGACAACCCAATCCCGCCCACCGTTACCGTTCCTGGTTCGCCTTCCCCACCGTCGATCACGATTTCCGCGTCGATGAACGATCGGATCACCTGCGCGTTTGTCAGCAGGTGTTGGGTGATCTGCGACGTGAGGTAGACCGAACGCCCCTCGGCCAGGGCCAGCGGCAGAAGAATCTGATCCGCCAAATGGGGATCGACGGGTGCGCCGTCGATGTGATGGGTGAGCAGCGCCTCACATGCCTCATCCGCCACCGCATCCGATGGCTTGCCCTGTTTGCCTAATGCGGAGAACCCGGCCTGGCTCTGTTCGTAGTGGGCGGTGAGGAAAATTCCCGCGCCCGGCCCTTTGCTCTTCACCCGCTCCGGTGTGATCGAACTGGACAACTGGGCCTGCTTCAACACATTCGTCGCCCGGCTGCTCATGCGCTGGGCAATGTGAGCGGGCAACTCCCCGGCCACGCCCGCGCCGGTCACTTTTTCCAGCGCACCCCGTTCTTCCAGTTGCAGCGGACGCAATGGCTCCGTCACAGGCCGGATCGTCACCTGTAACTCGCCCCCGCCCACCGGATAGAAACCCCACGCGGTCAATGCACAGTCCACATCCACGCCGGTTGGCGCAAGGGTAGGCAGCAGCACATCCCGGATGTAACCAGCGGGCGGACTCCATGCCACGTGGGTTCCCCCGCGCAGGGTCAGATGGCTTTCGCCTTCTGCATAGAGCAGGGGCCACAGCACCGTTTGCAGGAGGAGCGTCACCGCGCCTGCGCTGCCCTGGCCGGAGAGTTGGGAGATGTCGAAGATATAGTTGCCGGCTTGGGCAGGCGCGCCCGGATTAAAGTCCACCCGGCTGGAATTGATAGACCCACCTTTTACCTCT
>JAHEML010000429.1:1147-4393 GCA_024643705.1 Caldilineaceae bacterium
TACCTCTGCCGCGCAGATCATCGCCAGCGCTTTGACCCCGGCCAGATGCTGGGGAGCCAGCCCCGGATTTTTGCGTCGGGCGCGGATATTGTCGATCTGTACAGGTTGTCCGGTCAGTGCAGAAAGGGCGAGGCAAGTGCGTAGCACCTGTCCGCCGCCTTCACCGAGAGAGCCGTCAATGTGGATGGTCATAGGATGGGTGTTTGTGTGAGAACGGCAGCTTTTGTGGTTCGGGAAGTAGGAAATGTGAGAACCGTTGGGTGATGTAAAAGTCACTCGGTCTGGGCAGGTGGGAGCGCTGTTGGCGGAGGCTATACGCCCAGTAGCCCAACGGTTTGCGTTACCTACGCTGGGGCGGGGAAGACCAAGCCATCCAGCCAGAAAAATACTCAGGCGAGGAAGCTGTTTGAAAACGGCGCAGAATCCCCAGCGTCAGATGCACGCTTTGTTGGGCGGATTTTCTGTTATGAAATCATGCACGATTCGATTGAATTCGCCCGGCTTCTCCATGCTTGGCAAGTGAGCCACTCCTGCCATTGTAATGTGTTTTACATTCTTAATATTGTCTGCCAGGAGTTTCGAAATCTCTTGAAACTCGATAACATCCAGGTCTCCGCTAATAACCATGGTGGGCACTTCTATTTCGCCTAAACGCGTAATTGCTGGTGGGACTAATTCTACTTCTTCCACATCATCAATTTCAGGTTGAGAGAATATGTTCATTTGCATCTCTCTAACTTGTTCTCTCACGTCTTGGCTGACCTCTTCAGCGTTCCGTTGTGGACCATCTACCCACATTTTCAGGTTCAATTCTGTTGCTGCTTCCAAATCTCTGTGCTCAATTTTTTCATTCTCTTCTCCAAAAAACTTCAACATCTCTGGTGATTTGAACTCGTATCCATCCAAAGCTGAGGATACCAATATTAGTTTCTTTACAATTTTCGGGTGTGTAAGAACAAAATTAATCGCTACATATCCACCGAAAGATGCGCCAAGTACGTTTACTTTTTCAACTTCTAAATATTCCAATAGTGCCGCCATATCTTTATGATAGGCAAATGCACCAGGTGACATCTGTGATTTACCAAACCCACGCAAATCACACCGAATAACATAATGCGTTTTCGAAAATTCAAAATATTGCTTATCCCACATACGGCTATCACCGATACCGGCATGAATTAGCAAAAACGCTTCGCCTTTGCCTGCTGCCCCAACATGTAACTTCGTTCCATTGATAGAAACTAGATCGTCAAATTCTTTTTTAGGTAATGTCAAGTCGATCTCCCAAACATCGTTTTATCCGCTCAATCATAATTATTACGGAAGCATTCCGCATATACAAGTCGCTCTGGAGTAGATTCTGCTTGATAATGCGGACAGCCCCGCCCTGTAGGTGACACATCTGGCCTTGCGTCAGAATACGATGCCTACATCCCTGTCGTCAACCTGACGCGATTTTCATTAGGAGAGGGCGGCAGAAAGTTGATACAACTGTCTGCCGCCCTCTCCTAATGAACCGTCAATCTGTATGGATATAGGCTACGGAATCAGCAGCACCTTCCCCTTCGTCTGCCGCCCTTCCAGATATTCGTGGGCAGCTTGCGCTTGGGCCAAGGGGAATGTCTGGTCCTGGCGAATCTTCAGGCGGCCAGCCGCGATCCAGCCGAAGACATCGGATGCCCGGCCCAGCAGCTCCTCGCGGGTGAGGGTATACGCGCCCAGCACAGGACGGGTCAGGAAAAGGGAACCCTTCTGGTTGAGGGTCTGGGGATCCACCGGCGGCACAATCCCGCTGGCCTGGCCGAAGAGAACCATATAGCCCCGGGGGCGCAGACAGTTCAGGCTTTTGTCGAAGGTCGTCAAACCCACCGAATCATAGACGACGTTGACACCCTTGCCGTCGGTCAGCCGCTTGACCTCAGTCTCGAAATCTTTTTCTGTGTAGCGAATCACCTCATCAGCGCCGCACTCGCGGGCAATGGCTTCCTTCTCCGCACTGGAGACTGTGCCGAGCACCCGCGCGCCGCGGATTTTGGCGATCTGTACCAGCAGCGCGCCCGTTCCGCCCGCCGCGGCGTGGATCAGGCAGGTGTCGTTGGGTTGCAGGGGATAGGTGGAGCAAGCCAGGTAATGGGCGGTCATGCCCTGAATCATTGCGGCCGCGCCTTCCTCGAAACTCACCCCATCGGGCAGGGGGACGACGACGCCCGCCGAGACAATCGAATACTCGGCATAGGAACCGATGGTCAGCCCATAGGCTACACGATCACCCACCTCGATGTCTGCCACATCCGGGCCGACTGCATCGACGATACCCGCGGCCTCGACGCCAGGGGTAAAGGGTGCAGGGATGGGATACCAGCCCCGGCGATGATAAGTGTCGATGAAGTTGACGCCTGCCGCCTTCACCTGCACCCGCACCTGGCCCGCGCCCGGTTCGGGTACAGCAACATCTTCATATTTTAATACGTCCGGGTCGCCGGTTTCGTGGATTCGGATTGCTTTCATTGGGTTGCCTCGTGAGGAATGAATAGTGGGTTGTGGGTTGTTGTAATGGGAAGCGTATTGCGTAGGGCCGGTAAGAAACCGGCCCTACGCAATACGCAACACGAAATACGCACTACGCAATCTGTTCAAATCGTTCCGAACTTCTCGTTCGGGTCCAGTGCAGCCTTCACCCGCTGCAAAAACGCGCCGCCGGGCCGTTTGCCCAGCCAGGGCGAATCGGATGCGCCGCGCAGAAGCAGGCCGGACAAATCCTGAGCGGCAAGAAGTGCGTCCAGTTCAGGCGCGCTTCTCACCCAGCCTAGCCAGAGCAAATTACCGCCCACGCTGTAGCGCCGGGAGAGTCCGCCGGGCAGACTCTCTTCCAATACCGTCACCCGGCCCTGCGTGATCGGCACTTTGACCAGTGTGGCATCGGCTGCCAACCAGTCGAAACGGTTGGCACTCTGCCACAAGGCTGCGTCAGCCTCGCCGGTGAAAACGGTACCGCCGCCCGTCTGCTGGCGCAGGGTACTCATCCGCTCGTCCAGCGCTGCGGCCAGACCGCCCAGGCGTACCCAGACTGTCCAGCCTGTTTCGCTTGGCCCAAAGTCCAGCCCGTTGATGTCGAATTTGCTGCGGTTGAGGCTACGCACGTGGCCCAGAGCGGTGGACAAATCAGCCGCGTCGATGGCTAGAGTGGCGTAGGCGGGCGGTTCGGGGAAGACTTTGAATGTGACTTCGGTGAGAATACCTAGC
>JAHEML010000430.1 GCA_024643705.1 Caldilineaceae bacterium
GGCAAAACGGGCAGGGCGATTGCCACGGCACTCTCGGCCCAGGACGAAGCTGTGCGGCTCTGGGTGCGCCGCCCAGAGCAGGGCGAGGGGCTGGCCTGCGCCGACTGGCTCGCGGGTGATTTCCAGGATGCTTCGCTTTGGGATGGCGCGTGTCGCGGCGTGCGGGCAGTCTACCATATCTGCCCCAATTTGCACCCCCACGAAGTTGCTATCGGCCAAGTGGCAATCGCTGCCGCCAGGCGGGCCGGGGTGGAACAGTTCGTCTACCACTCGGTTCTCCATCCACAAACAGCCCACATGCCCCACCACTGGCGTAAGCTCCAGACAGAGGAACTGCTCCTTGCCTCGGGCTTGCCCTTTACCATCCTCCAGCCCTGCGCCTACATGCAAAATCTCCAGGCCTATTGGCAGTCGATCACCGAGCAGGGCGTTTATCCTGTCCCCTATGCTTTGGATGCCCGTCTGTCTCTGGTCGATCTAGATGATGTGGCCGCCGTCGCCGCACGGGTACTGTGCCAACCGGGGCATACCGGCGCTATTTACGAACTGGCCGGGCCGCAGCCTTTGTCGTCCATCGAAATGGCGGCTGTGCTTTCACGCAGTTTGGGCAGATCTGTGCAGGCCGAACAAGTGGAGCTGACCGCGTGGGAAGCCGCCGCTCGCCAGCGGGGCATGGACGACGACGCTATCCTCACCCTGCTGGCCATGTTCCGCTACTACCATCACCACGGCCTGGTGGGTAATCCAACCGTGTTGGGCTGGCTGTTGGGTCGAATGCCCACCACATTCACCGAATTTGTGAGCGATCTCCTATGATCCGTGCTGTTCTTTTTGATATGGACGAAACTTTGCTGGACAGGCAAGGCTCCCTGCGCCGCTTTGCCGCGGCCCAACATGCCACCCACCAAGATGTATTGGGCAAACTAGCTGTGGACCAATTTGTCGAGCGCTTTGTTGCCCTGGACAACAACGGCGCGCTCTGGAAGGATGAGGTCTACCGGCGCATTCTGGAGGAAAATGGTATCGATTCTCTGGGGTGGGAAACCTTGTTGGACGAGTATGTGGCCGATTTCCATCTCCACTGCCAGGGCTTTCCTGGGTTGGCGGCAATGGTGGGCGAATTAACCGGCGAGGGCAGGCTGCTGGGACTGATCACCAATGGCACCTATCCCTTCCAGCTACACAATTTTCATGCCCTGGGGGTGGCCCATGCCTTTTCTGCCGTGTTGGTCTCGGAAGCCGAGGGCATCCGCAAACCCCATCCGGACATCTTCCAACGGGCGCTGGACAAACTGGGCGTTGGGCCATCCCAGGCCGTCTTTGTGGGCGACAACCCAGAGGCCGATATCCGGGGCGCGCAGGCTGTGGGCATGAAGACGATTTACCGACCCAATCGCTTTTGGCCCGAATGTCCCTTTGCCCATGCGGTCTGCACAGAGTTGAGCCAATTACCCGCCATTCTGAGAGAAATGGAGGCGCATCCGTGACCACCGCCACCGTCTCTCTTCGTCGTTGGTGGCGCGTGGCGCAGCCCATTTTTCTGCTCGTTGCCCTCCTTTTTATCGCTCTTCTCCTGCGCGGCCAATGGGACGAGTTGTCCCGCCATGCGTGGCGCATGGACCCGGCCTGGCTGGCCCTCTCTGGCCTGCTGATGCTGGGTGGTTGGTGTGTGGAGATTTGGCTGTGGCGGGCTGCGCTGGATCGACTGGGCGGGCATTTACCCTATGTCGAAGCATTGCGCATCTGGTTTGCCAGCATTCTGGTGCGCTATATCCCTGGCAATGTTTGGCAACCCCTGGGCATGACCGTGTTAGCTCAGCAGAGGGGCGTGCGGGTGGAGGCAACCGTGGGCAGCATTGCTCTATACCAGGCGGTGAACCTGCTCTCAGTGCTACCGATTGCGGCTCTCTATCTGCTCACCATCGGCGACTTTGGCCTGCTTGGCCCCTGGCTCGATGGGGCCACAAACTGGCTCGTGGCACTAGCGGTTATTGGGGTTGCACTCTTTCTCCTGCGCCCCGGTTGGTTGATTGGGCTGCTCAATTGGTTGCTGTCAAAGGCTGGCCGATCCCCTTTGGCAGCCGACCTGACCACGGGGCAACTATTGTTGCTATTGCTTGTGGCTACCCTGGATTGGCTTTCTTGGGGTGGCTCGTTTGCGGCTATCACCTTTGGCCTGGGCACGAATGGAACCGTCTACACCAATAGCGAAATGGTCGCTGCCTTGCCCCACCTGCTGGCTGCTTTCCCCATCGCCTATGCTGTGGGCTACCTTAGCTTTGTTACGCCCAGCGGGTTGGCAGTGCGCGAGGGTGTGCTCTACCTGTTGCTGGCTCCTGTGCTTGGGGGCGGCCCCGTCACAGTGGCGGCCCTTGCCATCCGTCTCTGGCAGGTGATTTTGGAGGTGGTTGTGGCCGGGACGGTGGCTGTTGTGTCGCGAAAATCGTCGGTGTGATGGAAAGTCGTTTGGAGTTGGGCCGGTGTATTTTGAGCAGGTGTATTTTGAGCAAGTAATGTGAGAGAACAGGTAACGATCCAACCCAATCCCCAATCACCTATCTCCGGCCTTGGCGTCGATCCCTACCGCGCCCTGCTTTTTGTTGCAATCCTGGTCTATATCTGGGTATTTGCCAATCTGGCCTTTGCCCAGCACGCTGGGTTGCGCACCCACAAAGCCGATCTGGGGCAGATGGATCAGGCGATTTGGAATACCAGCCAAGGCCGTTTTGTCGAGGAGGTGAAAGACGACTTCATCTCCACACGGCTGACCGATCATGTGGAGCCATTTTTTGCGCTGATCAGCCCGGTTTTGTGGCTGTGGGACGACGTGCGTGCCCTGCTGCTCCTGCAAGTGATCGCCGTGGCCGTGGGCGCGGTTCCCCTCTATTTCCTGGCCCTGGAAAAGCTGGACCAACTGCTCCCAGCCTCGCAGCGCGACCAAATCTGGCACATCGAACCCATGCAACAGATGACCCGCCCCATGGCTCTGGCCGTTGCCTTGGCGTGGCTTCTCTCCCCGCAACTTCAGTCTGCCGTGTTGACCGAATTTCACGCTATCCCCTTTGCTGCGCCGCTGATCGTCTGGGCTTTTTGGGCCGCGGAGAAAAGACGCTGGCGACAATTCATCGTTGCCGCGCTGCTTGTTGCTGCGGTGAAGGAAGAAGCCGCGCTGCTGGCCGCGGGGCTGGGCCTTGGCTATTGGATGCGGAATTATGCACAGTTTGCCTTGCGGCCACGTTTCATGCCCAACGCCCAGCGCCCGGCAGGTCGATTTGTGGATCAGTTGATGCCCTGGCTCGTGGTGATCCTTGCGTTGATTTGGTTTTACATTGCCACTTTTGTCATCGTTCCCGCCCATGCCGGGCAAGTCTACGCCGTGGCCGAAAGCGTCTATTTTCAACGGTATGGTGTGCTGGGCAATTCGCCTGTGGATATCGTCAAGAGCTTCTTCACCCAACCGGGGGTGGTCTGGCAGATCGTCACCGAGCCAGCCCGGGTGGCTTATGTCTGGCATCTGCTGGCCGGTTTTGGGCTTTTTGCCCTGTTGGCCCCAGAAATTCTCCTGCTCTGTCTACCCGTCTTTCTCGCCAATCTGCTCAGCACCTATCCGGCCCAATATTATGGGGAATTCCACTACAGCGCGCCCCTTGTCCCCTATGTTGCGGTGGCGGGCGTCTATGGTCTGGCGCGTATTTGGCGTTGGTTAGGTGGCCGTCTTGCCGGAGAATCGGGCAGCTTTCAGCAGATGCCCGCGGCCAGTGCCGGGATGATGGCTCTGGTTTCTCTCTTTACCAACAGTCGCGCCGGGTTGCGTCCCGTGCTTGCTTGGCTTTTGGCCTTTTGGCTGTTGATCTGGGCTGGTGTTGGTTACTCGACGGCGGGTCGGGGGCCAGGCAGCGGACGCTACGATCCTACGCCCATAACGGCCCACCACCGGCTCCTGGCGCGCTTTGTGGCCCAAATACCAGCCGACGCCCCGGTGACGGCGACCACCGCCTTGTACCCCCATCTAAGCCATCGCCGCTATATCTATCGCTTTCCCTTTGGGCCAGATGCCCAGGTTGCCGCCGAGTGGGCACTGCTCGATGTGACCAGCAACACGGACATGGCTCCCGGCGACGTGAAGGCGAAAGTGGATGCACTCCTGGCGAACGGCTGGGGCGTGGCAGATGCTGCCGATGGTTTTCTGTTGTTGCATATGGGCGAACCGAACACGACTATTCCGGATGCATTTTATGACTTTGCGCGTGGGTTTGATCGGGAGGCGGACGATAATCTGCCGCCCGCCCACCACGCACAACGCGCTACGCGCTACGCTTTCGATTCACTCACCTTCCTTGGGGTCGACATCCTCGACTGGCCGCGCTGGCGACAGACAAAA
>JAHEML010000431.1:0-981 GCA_024643705.1 Caldilineaceae bacterium
GATGAGCGCTCCGATGCTCTATCGTTCTATCGCTCTACCGCTCTTTTGCTTCCCAAGCAGTTTTGAGTGATCGGGCGCGGGTGATCAGGTCGGCCATAGTCTGGTGGGGGCCGGTGATGAGTGTGCTGCCTACACCCAGGGCCACTGCGCCCGCGCTGCGCCAGGCGGCCGCGTTCTCGGCAGAGACGCCACCGGTGGGGGCAAAGGCGATGTCGTCCAGGGGGGCGCGCAATGCCTTCAGGTAGGCAGGGCCACCTTGATCGGCGGGAAAGAGTTTGAGAATAGGGCAACCGGCCTGCCAGGCAGCATCGGCTTCGCTGGCGGTGAAGACGCCGGGAATGTGAAGCACGTCCTGCTCTTGCGCCTGCGCGACCACAGCCATGTTCAGGCCAGGGGAGAGGGTGAACTGGGCGCCGGCATCCACGGCGGCGTCGAACTGGGCCACGGTGCGCACTGTGCCCGCGCCAATACGCATGTGCTCGCCATAACGTGCGCGCAGCAGGCCGATGAGATCGGTTGCGCCGGGTGTGTTCATTGTCACTTCCATGCAGAGGATGGGCGCGGCCAGAAGCGCGTCGCCGATCTCCAGTACGCGCGCGGCGGGGAAGTCGCCGCGCACAATGGGGATGATCCCTTCGCGTTTGAGCCATTCCGCCACTTCCACTACGTTTGCCATCCGTTTTACACTGTGCATGGTTTTGCCTGCTCCTGGGTGAATTTGTCAACGAATGACCCGTTAGCAACTTCCCTTTCGGGTCAGTGTTATAGTAGTATACCATTATCGCGGCCTGATTCCCGGAGGAGATTGGATGAATATTGCCCTGGATGTGATGGGTGGAGACAATGCGCCCCACGAAATTGTTGCGGGCGCTGTATTGGCCGCCAGAGAGTACGATGTTTCGATTTCTTTAGTTGGCAAACCGGATGTGATTGCCAGGGAATTGAACAAGCACGATGTGCGCGGGTTGAAGTTGCCCATTG
>JAHEML010000431.1:991-4379 GCA_024643705.1 Caldilineaceae bacterium
GAGATGGAAGAAAAGCCTGCTCAGGCTGTGCGGGCCAAGAAGGATAGCTCGATGGTGGTGGCCTGCCAGTTGGTCAAGGCGGGCAAGGCCGATGCCTTTGTCACCGCGGGCAACACGGGCGGGGCGCTGGCCGCGGGCATTTTCCACATTGGGCGCATGAAGGGCATTCAACGGCCAGCCCTCATTACCCCTTTCCCCACGAACACGGGCTTTTGTCTGCTGCTGGATGTAGGGGCGAATGTGGATTCGCGCCCGGAGCATCTGCAACAATTCGCCGTGATGGGCAGCATCTATTCCCGGCGGATTATGGGGGTGGCTTCGCCGACGGTGCGTATTTTGAGCAACGGCGAAGAGCAGGGCAAGGGCAGCCAATTGGTGTTGGAAGCCGCAGAGTTGCTGGAACACACACCGGGGATCACCTTTTTGGGCAATGTGGAAGGCCGGGATATTGTCAACGATCTGGCCGATGTGGTGGTGACCGATGGCTTTACGGGCAATGTGCTGATCAAGACTGCAGAAGGAGTGGGCAAGCTCATTCGCACGATTTTGGTCGAGGAGATCACGGCCAATCCGATTTCCAGCTTGGGGGGGTTGCTGGCAAAATCGGCTCTGCGCCGGCTGGCGCGACGGATCGACGACAGCGAGTTTGGCGGGGCGGTGCTGCTGGGGCTTTCCAACCCGATGGTGGTGGCCCATGGTCGCAGCAATGCCAACGCGGTTCGCCACGCAATCCGGGTTGCCAAACAGGCCATCGATCTCAAAATCATTCAAGAGATTCAGACGGGTGTGCAAGAGATTGCCGACCGTGCGGGCGAACGTCAATCTGAGATTGCATAACGCAACCAGGCAGGCGGCTTTTGCCACAAATTGAACGACGGAACATAACTACCAACCCTTTGCCACGAATTCAACGAATTTTCACGAATGATTGAGCCAAATTCGTGGTATTCGTGCAATTCGTGGCGAAAATCCGGTCAGTGGCTTGGTAGTTACGACGGAAGTTTGAAACAACGAACCATTTTAGGAAGGCGCAACTGCACTCATGAAAATTTATCGCAATCTGGCCGAGATCAAACGCAAGGAGAGTCTGGGCCGCCGCATTACCCTAGCCGGGCTGGCCGTACTTTTTATCGGTTTGCTGGCAAGCTTTACCCCCACCTGGTTTCCCCCGGACGAGCCAGCCGCCAATGGGTTGATCGAATTCGTCAAATCGTATTGGGCTTACATCAGCTTTGGTTCCCTGGCGCTGGGTTTTCTGGCCTCGAATATCGGCAGCTATTACATCAATCGTTTCGCCCCCCGCCGCTGGCCGGAGAGCAATCGCATTGCCCGCCCGGATGAATTGCTGGAGAATAACCTAAAAGGCTTCGACGACAAGTACAGCCTCTTTTTGTGGAGCTTGCCAGATGCACCCTATCTGCTGGCCGGGCCGACGGGTATCCAGATTTTTGCGGTACGGGGCGACAAGGGCCAGGTGAATGTGTCAGGGGATCAATGGAAGGAACCCTTCAACATTGGGCGCATGTTCACCGCCTTTACGCGAGAGGGGCTGGGCAACCCTGGCAGAGAAATTGAGGAGACCAAGCAGAAGGTGCGGGAACTATTGCAACAGGGGGAATCGGAACAAAAGCTGGGGATCAACGTGGGGAATGTGCCTATCGATGGAGCGGTTGTCTTTGTCAACCCCTCGATCAATTTGAATCTGGACAACCCGTCGGTACCGGTTGTTCCCGTGGGGCAACTGAAAAAGGTGGTGCGCACAGCGACAAAGGGGGGGGTATTTTCCAACAGCGATGCCCGTGCCTTGACCGATTACCTGCGGGACGTGGCTAGCGTTTCGGAGGCGTAAACCAGGCCCAGAAGGGCTGCACAATCCAGGTAGGAAGATGCAAAGAGGGGCTTTTGCATCTTCCTGCTTTTTGTTTAGGTGCGAAAACCCAGCCCCCGCTCCTTCAGGCTGACAAAACGGCTGCGGGTGACGATCAGGTGGTCGAGTACGTCGATGTTGAGCAGGTGGCCCGCTTCCACAATTTTTTCGGTCACCCGCACATCCTCGGGGCTGGGGGTAGGGTCACCGCTGGGGTGATTGTGGACGACGATCATGGAGGCGCTGTTGGCCCGGATGGCTTCGCGGAAAATTTCCCCCACCCGCACTACAGCCGTGTTCAGGCTCCCCGAATAGATGGTCACGATGCGCTGCACCCGGTTTTTGGTGTCCAGCAGCACTGTGCGCAACTGTTCCCGCTCCAGCAGGCCCATTTCCAGCATGAGCAGGTTTGCCACATCTGCCGGGCTGTGAATCTGGGCTTGTTCTTCGGGTGCGGCCAGGAGCAGACGACGACCCAACTCCAGGGCGGCTTTGATCTGGGTGGTTTTGGCCGTACCCAATCCGTGGGTCTGGCACAGTTCTTCGTGGCTCGCTTGGGCCAAGCCGGTCAGCCCCCGGTATTGCACCAGCAGCCGCTCGGACATGCGGATCACGTTTTCGCCTTTGCCCCCCGTGCGCAGAATAATCGCCAACAGCTCCGCTGTACTCAACGCATTGGCCCCGGCATAGGCCATGCGTTCTCGGGGGCGCAGACTTTCGGGCAGTTCCTTGATGGTGGGGTTGTAGTCGGGGGCTGCAGCGGGATTCAAAAATGGGGAGTTGGTTGATACGGGCATGGATGGCTCCTGGGCAGCGAAATGGAAAAGCAACTACGCCCAGTATCTCACTATTTTCCAAAATTTCTCTACGTAATTTGTCGTAAAAAATCGGGATAAATCGGGGAATGTAGGGCAGATTTCTTACCCACCACTGCCCTACGAACCCTGATTTGCCAAGCATCTAGCTGCCAAACTGCCGATAAGCCCTAGCAACCCTGCGGAGAAAGCGTTGGGTGTCCCCCCAGCCTTGCGGGGCCTCAACGCCCAGCTGGATAGCAATGAGACCGGCCAGCCGTGCCACTGCTTGATCACGAATCGTTCCGTGCCCGAGGCGGGCCAATGCCTCTTGGATCACATCATAATCGGATTGGGAAAGGCGGCGAATTTCGGGGAAGGCCAACAGGAGTGTCTCGTCCACCTCGAGCGGAGCAGAGCCAAAGGCCAGGGCATCCAGAGAGACATCCGCCATTTCGCGGATCACCAGTGTGCCTGCGGCAAAATCGCCCAGACGGCGGCTCTTCTCGTTCAGAAGCATGATGATCATCCCCAGCCCATAGCCGCCGGGCATAAAGTCGATGGGGCGCACCAGGTTGCGCAGCACCACCTCGACAAAACCAGCAGGGTTGCCATCCAAGCGAATGACACGAATCTTCACAAAACGTTTGCCGGGGGTTTGTCCATTCCAGATATATTCAAAGAGAACATAGTAGCCCCAAAAGAGAACAAAATTGATAAGGGCGTA
>JAHEML010000432.1:0-2527 GCA_024643705.1 Caldilineaceae bacterium
AAACGAAAGCCTTTTCCGTCGCGTGGGCTTGTATTGGGTACTATCATCGATGTTTTGCTATACTTTCCTGTCAGACATAGGCTTTACCCATCCCGTGTATTGCTCCTGTGTATTGCTTGTGCTCGAGAAGCTACCCAAGGGGATTTTGTGCGCGTTCTGATCACTGGCATTGCCGGATTCGCTGGTTCGGCCCTGGCACGCCTGCTACTGGATAAACCGGGTGTCGAAGTCTACGGCGTGATTCATCGCCACGACTGGCGCATCCGAGCCTTCGGCAGTCAACTGCATCTGCACAAAGGCGACCTGCGCAACCCATCCTGGGTGGACGATCTGATCCAGTCGGTGCAACCGGATGTCCTGCTCCATTTGGCTGCGTGGAGCGATGTGGGCGGTAGTTGGTCTCAGCCCTGGGTGGCCTACGAATTGAATATCCACTGCCAGCTCAACCTGCTCGAAGCGGTGCGTCGTTTTGCTCCAGCGTGTCGGCTCCTGCTGGTCGGTTCCAACGAAGTCTATGGGCGGGTTCGTCCCGATGAGTTGCCCGTGAGCGAAGATACACCCTTTCGCCCCAATTCGCCCTACGGTGTCAGCAAGATTGCCCAAGATATGATGGGCTATCAATATTGGTGCAACTACGGCCTACCCATTGTGCGCATACGTAGTTTTAACAATGTTGGGCCAGGGCAAGCGGACGATTTTGTTGCCAGCGCGTTTGCCCGCCAGATCGCCGAGATTGAAGCAAGCCAACGCGAGCCGGTATTGCGGGTTGGTAATCTGGCCGCCGTGCGCGACTTTACCGATGTGCGCGACGTGGTGGTAGCCTATTGGCTTGCGGCACAAAAAGGCGAGAGTGGCGCGGTGTACAATGTGGGGACGGGACGAGGGCACTCCATCCAATCCATTCTGGACATGTTGCTAGGGATGAGCGCCAAGTCGATCCGCGTAGAACAAGACCCAGGCCGGATGCGACCCAGCGATGTACCCAGCATGATCTGCGACAACCGCCGTCTGATTGCAGCCACAGGTTGGCATCCACGCCTGGATATTCAGCGCACATTGCAAGATGTGTTGGACGACTGGCGACAAATTGTGGGCGGAACCGCCCCGCAATGACCGGCGTTTTTGGCTAATCGGGCCGTTTAATCCACCCATCGGGCTTGCCACAACAGATCGCAAGCATCAAAAAGGTGGGCCATTTTTGGAGAATTCTTATGCCAACAGCATTGATTACAGGCATTACCGGGCAAGATGGCAGCTACCTGGCCGAGTTTTTACTGGCTCAAGGTTACAAAGTCATTGGAATGGTGCGGCGCACCAGCACGATCAATTTTGATCGTATCCGTCACTTTCAAGAGGATGTGGAGATCGTCCAGGGCGATCTGCTGGATCAGATGAGCCTGATTAGCATTCTGCAGGAATATCAACCCAGCGAAGTCTACAACCTGGCTGCCCAGAGCTTCGTGCCTACCAGCTTCACCCAACCCGTACTCACCGGCGAGTTTACGGCTCTGGGCGTCACCCGGGTGTTGGACGCCATCCGCATTGTGGACCCGACCATTCGCTTCTATCAGGCCAGCAGCAGCGAAATGTTCGGCAAGGTACAAGAGGTTCCCCAGCGGGAATCCACCCCCTTTTATCCCCGTAGCCCCTATGGCGTTGCCAAACTCTACGGCCATTGGATCACCATCAACTATCGGGAAAGCTACGACATTTTCGCCTGCTCCGGCATTCTGTTCAACCACGAAAGCCCCCGTCGGGGTCTCGAATTTGTGACCCACAAAATCACCAACGCGGTGGCCCGCATCAAGCTGGGGCTGGATAGTGAACTGCGCCTGGGCAATCTGGAAGCCCGCCGAGATTGGGGCTACGCGCCGGATTATGTGCGGGCCATGTGGCTGATGTTGCAGCAGGATACCCCCGATGATTATGTGGTCGCCACGGGCGAGACCCACAGCGTGCAGGAATTTGTGCAGGAAGCGTTCGGTTTTGTCGACCTGGACTGGGAGAAGTATGTGGTGCAAGACCCCAAATTTTATCGTCCCGCCGAGGTAGATTTGTTGGTGGGTGACCCCGCCAAAGCAGGCGAGCGGCTGGGCTGGGAACCAAGCGTCAGCTTTGGAGAACTCGTGCGGCTGATGGTGCAGGCAGATTTAGAAGCCTGGGAACGTCGGCTCAAACAAGCCGCAGCACTCGACCAATAATCCAGGCTGATGGCCCATTTGCCCTGGGAAAATAACAGACCAGCCCCCCAAAAAGAGTAGGAAATCATGGCCGAAATCATGCGCGTATTCATCAGCGCCACAAATGATCTGGAAACCGAGCGGGCGGCCATCGGCCAAACCCTGGCCGAGCTGCCCGTGCAGGTGGGTATCGAGATCAGGCGCTCTCCATCCGCGGGCATCAGCTACGATAACATGTTCGAGATGATCGCCAATGTGGATCGCTTCTACTTTCTCATGGGGCGGGACATTACCGCACCCGCCGGGGCCGAATGGCAGCTTGCCATGCAATTGGAGCGCTCTATCTT
>JAHEML010000432.1:2537-4377 GCA_024643705.1 Caldilineaceae bacterium
CAGGAATTTCTGCATTACTGGCCTCTGCGCTGGCACAACTTTCAAAACAGCCAACATGTGGCCCAACTTGTCGGCCTGGACATCATCCAGATTCTGCTCCACCCCACCAACCGCTACGGGCTATCGTTGACCGAAGTGACCGGGCTACACGCTCACAAGAAGAAGCTCTCGGAGGGGCTGGCCGCGCCAGTGGAGGAGCCGGGGGGCGCTGGCGGCGGGGGCATTCTATTGGACCCAACGCATCGGGATGCTATCGAGGCTGGCTCGATTGACTGAGGCTCGGAACCGAGTTGCTTGCCGAACATGCTGCGCTGAGTCAGAAACCATCTTTACCATCATCAAGGGCTTCCAATGGGAATCATACAAACACTAACCGAGTGGGCTGCCAACCTCTATTTGGATCGTCCGGCACGGAACAAGAGCTATCAAGAGCTAGGCGACCAACTGGAAGTGGCTGGCTCGAAGATTATGGCGCGCCTCCATCAGAAAAAACGCACCGACTTCAACCACCGGGTTCTCACCCATATCGTCGGCATCGAACGGTGGGGCCAAAGCCGGCTGCAGGTCTTTTTGGGCCAGCCGCTGCACATGGACGAATACAATGGCTATCGCCCAACCCGTGATGTCCCCTGGGACCAGCTTGTCGAACAGTTCGGAGAGACCCGCGCCCAGACGGTTGCTCTGGCGAAAGAGATAGCCCAAAAAGCCGTCGCGCCAGACCAGACAGTTCAGCATAATCAACTTGGCCCCATGTCTGCCCGCGCCTGGCTGCGCTACTTGCTCACCCACGCCAGTCGAGAAATCTACCAGGTTCGTTAGTGTCCAACTCAGTATCCACCCCAGTGTCCACAGTGCCGCCCCCCAACGAAGATAGAAGCCTGGTAGGGTTCTGGGTGACGTTGATCGCTACGGTCTTCGCCTGGGCGCCAGCTACCTATCCTGGCTATTGGCAAGGTCTGGAAGGCTTTGCCCCAGTTTTCAACGCGCCCTATACCGCACCCGTTGCCAACATTGCTATGCTGGCCGATGTGTGGCGTGGTAGCGGCAGCGCCACCTTTTTATTCACACGCCCGCTGATTTTGTTGGGGGTTGCACCTGTGGTTGCGGTGCGATCTCTCTTCATTTTCGTCTTTATCATCGGCAGCCTGAGTATCTATTTCTGGCTGCGGCCCCGTTTTGGTGACCGGGGGGCCGGGCTGGCGGGGCTGCTCTATGCGCTTCTGCCGCCCCTGCTGGCAACAGTCTATGTACGTGGCTCGCTGGCCGATGCGTTGGTATTGGGGTTATGGCCGCTTGTACTGGCAGGGCTGTCCGCATATGTCAATTCTCGCAGCCCAGCCGCGATTGGCGTGGCTGTCATCTCGTTGCTTTGGATTTGGCGCATCCAGGCTGGGCTGGCAGTTTTCGTCACCCTGGCGGCTCTGGCTTACGTTCTGTGGGTCGAACGGGATCGGTTGGCGTTGCTCACCACCGGTGTCACTGGTCTAGCCGGGCTGCTCAGCCTGCTTCCTCTCTGGAAAATACAGGCGACCTCGCCGGTCGATTTCTATGCCCACTTTGTCTACCTGTTTCAATACGTTGGTGGTGGCTGGCAGACAGCCCCCAGTATTCCCGGTTGGCAAGATGGCTATCCTTTCCAGTTGGGTTTTGCCGCGCTGGCCTTTGGGCTGGTGGCCTTTTGGCTGCTCTGGCTGAAATACCGGGAGAATGTCGATCTGCCACCGCTGGCGGTGCGCCGCTCCCTTCTCTTTGCAGGAGCAGTGGTCGCCGTTCTCCTCTTTCTAACCCTGTCACCGTCGGCCATTGTCTGGCAAATCAGCGGTGCGGATCGTTTACTCAC
>JAHEML010000433.1 GCA_024643705.1 Caldilineaceae bacterium
CTGGCCGAAGCCCTGGCCAAGGTGGGCGTACAAGCAGATGTGGTGCGGGTTGCCCCCTGGAAGACAGCCTATGATCGCCTGAGCCGCAAAGATATGAGCAGCGAAGACCGAGAACAGACCAATCGACTGCTGGATGGTTGGTTCGATTCTATGGTTACCTCTATCAGCCAGGGACGGCTGCTGGAAGAAAAACAAGTCCGCTCCCTCATCGATCAAGCACCCCTTTCGGCCCCTGACGCGCAGACAAAGAGACTCATCGACGGCCTGGCCTACGAAGACGAATTGCCCACACTGCTTGCGATTGATGGTCGCGAAGCCCGGCTGAAGCCCTACGCCCAAGCCCGACGCTATCTAAAACGCAAACCCCGCAACCGCTCCGCCCACAGCATCGGCGTCATCAGCCTCTCCGGCACAATCCTCACGGGCAAGAGCCGCCAGTTTCCGGCCAGTCTACCCATCCTGGGCGACAGCACCATTGGCAGCAGCACCGTACAACAGTTGGTACGCCACGCAGCCCAGGATGATAGCTTGGCTGCCATCGTGCTGCACATTGATTCTGGCGGGGGGTCGGCCCTGGCCAGCGACCTCATGTGGCGGGAACTCTCCCTATTGGCCCGCAAAAAGCCCCTGGTGGCCTATCTGGGAGATGTGGCAGCCAGTGGCGGTTATTACATTGCTCTGCCTGCCCAGACAATCGTCTGTCAACCTGCCACTCTCACCGGTAGCATTGGTGTCATCACCGCCAAACTGATCACCAGCGAAGCCTATCACAAAGTTTCGGCCAATCGCTTCTCGTTGCGCCGGGGCAAAAACGCCGACATCTACACGGATAGCCGGGCCTGGCGCGGCGAGCAACGGGACAAAATTGAGGATTCCGTCGCGGCCATGTACCAGGCATTCAAAGATCGGGTGGCAAGCGGACGTCATCTATCCGACGAACAGGTGGAGAGTTTGGCCGGTGGCCGGGTGTGGACAGGCGATCAGGCAGTGGCAAATGGTCTGGTGGACGCGTTGGGCGATTTTTCGGTCGCTGTCGAGCAGGCCTGCCGCCTGGCCGATCTGCCCATGGATGGCAGCGTGGGTTTACGGCCAGTGGAGACAGCCAAACCCCTCATGCCCCTCTCGGCCAGAGAGATGGGCCTGGGTGACAATGCGCTCTCCCTTCCTCAACTCATTGACTTTGCGTTTGCCGTCCTGGGCCAGGATTGGTCGGCCCTGTTGGGCACGGAGCGCATTTGGCTCCTGGCCGATGGCCTACCACGAATAAAGGGGTAGAAAAAGGAGTAGAAAAGGGCAGGCGCAGACACCTCTGCCACCAGAAAGAACCCCAGACAGCACCCCAGATAGCACAAATCTCACACCACAGCGGAGGTAGGTATGTTGGATATACGCGCGATTCGCAGGCAGTTCCCAGCCCTGCAAGAGGAATACAACGGCAAACCAGCCGTCTTTTTCGACAATCCCGGCGGAACCCAGGTTCACGGCAACGTGATCCGCGCTATGGTGGACTATTTGACCCGCCGCAATGCCAACACCCACAGCGGCTTCGAGACAAGCCTGCGCACCGACGCAGTGATCGCCCAAGCTCATCAAGCGGTGGCCGATCTCCTGGGCTGTGATGCCGACGAAGTGGTCTTTGGCAACAATATGACCAGCCTGACCTTCCATCTCAGCCGCTCGCTGGCCCGGGAGTTTCGCGCCGGCGACGAAATTGTCCTCACCCGGTTGGACCACGATGCCAATGTGATGCCCTGGGCACTGGCCGCCGAAGAACGGGGGGCAACCGTGCAGTGGGTGGACATCGATCTGGAAACAGGTACGCTGGACATGAGCGACTTCCGGCGCAAGATCACATCGCGCACAAAGCTGGTGGCGGTTGGCTATGCCAGCAACGCGCTGGGCACAATCAACGATGTGGCAAAGGTTGTGGGGTGGGCACGCGAGGCAGGAGCCTACAGCTTTATCGACGCGGTACAATATGCCCCCCACGGATTGATCGATGTGCGGGCGCTGGACTGTGACTTTTTAGCCTGCTCGGCCTACAAATTCTTTGGCCCCCATGCAGGACATCTCTATGGCAAACGGGAGCATTTGAGCCGCTTGCAGGCCTATCGGGTGCGCCCGGCGGGCGAGGAACTGCCCGGCAAGTGGGAAACCGGTACACAAAACCACGAAGCCATGGCCGGTGTGACCGCGGCCATCGATTATCTGGCGGGGTTGGGGGTTACCTACGGCACAGCCCACCAGGACAATACCCGGCGCGAGCAATTGCGGGCGGCCTGGCCTGTGATCCAGGAGCACGAAGAGCGCTTGATGGCGCGGCTTTTGGGCGGGCTACAGGCTATCTCCGGTGTGCGGGTGTATGGGCTGACAGAGAGAGCGGATTGGAAGCGACGGGTGGCAACCGTGGCCGTGCGCAAAACGGGGACGACGCCCCAGCAATTGGCAATGGCCCTGGCCGCCGAAAATATCTTTGCCTACAACGGCAATTTTTACGCGCTCTCGGTGAGCGAACGCATGGGGGTGGAGCAGAGCGGCGGATTCTTGCGCCTGGGGCTGGCTCACTACAACACCGAGGACGAGATCGACCACTGTCTGGCAGTGCTGGACAGGGCGTAGCCGCCCGCTCCGCGCTGATCTATTGGCCCGATGTGCCGTGTGGTTATTCGGATGGACAGATAAAGAGGACATCCACGCCGCCAACTTCGGACTGCTTGACCCCATGTTCGGTTTTATCGTCATACTGGTTTTGACGATCCCGCAATTCGGCAATGGTTTTTGCTTCGTGTATCGCCAGTTGTACGCTGCAATCTTGGATGGCCGCGGTTGATGTTGCGCCAGAACCTGAAATTCTGATCGATTGCTGTGACAACTCGTCGATAAACTCTTCAGTAATGCTGACATGACCTTCTTCGTGGGCGCGCAGGTCGAGTAGGGTATTTTTGACGGCGGCCATTTCGGCGGTCGTCATATTGGGCCATGAATACTGGGGCAGATTGATCACCATGCTGGCCCAATCTACCTGCCAATAGACAGATATTTCATAGGTATATCGTTTTCCATCTCGCCCAGGGACAGGAAACGCTGTCAAGTCCTTTATTTCATATTCGGTGGTTGCCCCAGGCAATTTTAGCTTGGCTTCTTCGGCCAATGTGTTGGCGGCATCAGCGCAATCCTTAAATTCCCGCAGCTTTTCCACCAGTCGATACCGGTGTTGCCAGCAGGCCCAATCCGGTTCCGGCTCACCCGGTGCCAGGCAAAAATTGCGTACTCGACTGCACCGACCGGGGTTCACCTCATCGGTGTGGGGTGGTTTAGTTCTTTCGCCGCACAGTACTCGTTTCACCGATTTACCCTTGCCACATTTCGCCATAGTGTCGTTCCTTTCCGGGTGATTGCAAAACGTCTTTGGACGCAGACAAACGCGGATAACACGAAGAAATTGTGTCATCCGTATAACTCGTGTTCGAAATGTTTTCACGGTGTTACTTGGAAAAATACCGTAGTATTCACAGGTTGGCGCGAGGGATAGTCGTATTATACACCCGCAAAAATACCATGTAAAGAGATTTTGAAATCAATTAAAGCTTAGCCCTAGGAGGCCCTGCTATGAAGATCACCGATGTCACTGTCCAGCGCTATGCCTGGCCTCGGCCCAAACCCATCAGCAACGGCAAGTATACATACGTAGATGTCAGCCTGAATCTGATCCACATCCACACCGACGAGGGTGTAACTGGTGTGGGTTGGGGAGGTGGCACCGCCTCTGGCCAGGGCAGCGATCTGACGACCGTGCTGGTAGACTATTTTCGGCCCGTGCTGGTGGGCGAAGATCCGTTCAACTATCGGCGCATCTGGGCCAACATGTGGTTGCCCAAATTGGTTGGGCGTCGGGGTCTTTCCACACGGGTCATCAGCGGTATCGATATTGCCCTGTGGGATTTAATGGGCAAGGCAGTTGGCAAATCGGTTCACCAACTGCTGGGCGGCTACCGAGACAGCATCCCCGCTTACATCGCCGGTGGCTACTACGAGGAGGGCAAGGGGCTGGCAGAACTGGCACAGGAAATGGAGCAAAATCTGAGCCTAGGCGCAAAGGCCATCAAAATGAAGATCGGCGGTGTGCCCATCAACCAGGACGTGGAGCGGGTACGGGTGGTGCGGGAAACCATCGGCCCGGACATCAAGCTGCTTGTCGATGCGAACAACGCCTATAACGCGCACGAGGCCATCGAGGTGGCGCGCAAAATGGAGAAATATGAACCTTTCTGGTTCGAGGAGCCGGTTGCCCCCGACGACTACAGGGGGCACGCTCGCGTTGCCCGATCCACTTCTATCCCCATTGCCAGCGGGGAGAACGAGTATACCCGCTAT
>JAHEML010000434.1:0-3908 GCA_024643705.1 Caldilineaceae bacterium
GAGTGCGTTATCTCCAGAGCTGGGTAGCTGACCGAGCAGGCAACATTTCGGATCAGCCGACCACCCAGCGGGTGAATTATGTGCCACCCCAGGATTCTTTGCTGGAAGGCGAAATCCGGGTCTTCCGTCGTACCCTGCTGGCCAGACAATGTCTGCGGGTAGGCACAACACCGGCCAGCCCGGAAATGGACCCGGACATCTACATTTGGCCGCCTGATTTTGCCGGTGGAGGGAGCGCCATCACCAGCACCTTGCCCGCTGGCCAGACAGACCAAGTCATCATTCAGCCCACCCAGAGTGGTGATTACCAGATCGAAATCGTCGCAGCCACGGATGCCACCTTCGCCCAGAGTATCGAGGTGCTGGCTACATGTGCAACGATCCGTACCGATAGTCCGTCGACCATACAAGCGGACAAACGGCCCCGCACAGAGCCATTTATGCCCCTGACAAACGCGCCTGTGGGTGACGAGACAACACCGGACACGGACAGCTATTTCCTCAACTTAATCAGCACGGTTTTCCAAAAGACTGTTGCAAGTACGGATGGAAACCAGAAAATCTATTTGCCCGCAGTTCACCGCTAGCCTGAAAATAGAACGCGGATGACACGAATCGGGCGGATGACCAGGATACAGATAAAATCTGTGCAATCTGTGGTTTATTTTCATTGCTGATTGTACCCAATCGGGCATGAACACTGACCAGGGAATAGCCTGCAGCGGCCTCATGGACTAAACAAAAAGGGACGGCAGGCAAATATGCCTGTTGTCCCTTTTGATTGGTGTTCACCGTCGCGGATTATTCACTGCCGCGTATTACCCGGGTGTCGATTTGTAGTGGATGTTGCTTTGCTGGCGCAGACGCGCCGCAGCCTGTTCGGGGGTAATGTCCCGCTGGGGGGTGGCGAGCAATTCATACCCCACCATAAATTTGCGCACAGTTGCCGAGCGCAAAAGCGGTGGGTAGAAATGGGCGTGCAACTGCCAATGGGGATAGCGCCCCCCGTCGGTTGGCTGGCCATGCCAGCCCATAGAGTAGGGAAAGCTGGTCTCGAACAGATTGTCGTAGCGAATGAGTAGTTGCTTCAAAATCAGCGCCAGATCATCCCGCTGGGCGTCGTTCAGATCAGGCATGTGCAACACATGTTGGCGGGGCAGGATAAGCGTCTCGAAGGGCCAGACGGCCCAATAGGGAACCAGCACCACCCACTCGTCGCTTTCCAGGACAATCCGCTCGCCGACCTTTAGTTCGGCGTGGAGATAGTCGACCAACAGGGGCTGGTTGTTGCGCTCGAAGTAGAGTCGCTGCTCCCGATCTTCGGCTGCTGGCTCGGTGGGGATACGCCGGTTGGCCCACACCTGTCCGTGGGGATGCGGGTTGGAACTACCCATCATTGCCCCTCGGTTTTCGAAAAGCTGGACATAGCTAATGTCGTCGCTGGCGCCCAATTCTACCACCTGCTCGGCCCACACATCCACCACCTGTCGAATCTCTGGCCCGGTCATTTGCGCCAAGGTGAGATCATGGCGGGGGCTAAAGCAGATGACACGGCATGTTCCCGTCTCGGCTTCGGCCTGGAAGAAGTGATTTTGGCTGATGTTGTGGGAAGGCGAATCGGCCAACAGGGCGGCAAAATCGTTGGTGAAGATGAATGTTGACGGGTAATTCGGGTTTGAGACGCCCCCCGCCCGCTCGTTGCCGGGGCAGAGGTAGCACGAAGGATCGTGGCTGGGCAAATTTTCTTGGGGTGGGCGCTCCACCTGGCCCTGCCAAGGTCGTTTGGTGCGGTGAGGCGACACCAGCACCCAATCGCCGTTGAGTAGATTGCGGCGACGATGGGGGTGCTCGGTAGGATCGAATTGGCTGGCCGGATGTTCGACTGAGTGGGTCATTTGTTCAGCCTTCAAAAGGTGAAAGGGTGTTCAGGCCGATTGGGCCAATGCTTTTTGGGCCAGAGCAATTGACCCCAGGAGTCCAGACTGGTTACCCAAGCCTGGGGGCACGATGAAGTCATCAATCTTTTCGTTCAACTCTTCCATCTGAATGTACCCTTTCACCTGGTGGCGTACTTCCCGACGGATCAATGGGAAAATGTGAGGCTGGCTCATCACACCGCCGCCAAGAATAATGCGCTGAGGCGACAGGATGGAAATGATATTGACCAACCCTAAGGCAACATAATGGGCTTCCAGCAACCACGCTTCGTGATCCGGTGGGAAGCTCTCGCCCGGTTGCTTCCAGCGGGCTGCAAGAGCAGGGCCATTCGCCAACCCCTCCCAACAGTCGCCATGAAAGGGGCAGACGCCCGGAAAGGGGTCGCGTTCCCAATCGTGGTTGATGTACATATGGCCCATCTCCGGGTGCATCAACCCGTGGAGAAGCTCGCCATTGACCATGCCTCCGCCACCAATGCCAGTGCCAATCGTCAGATAGACAAAGGTGTCCAGCCCCTGGGCCGCGCCCCAGCGTTGTTCGCCCAACGCCGCGCCGTTCACGTCTGTATCAAATCCAATGGGTACAGCGAACTCTTCGCGCACCATAGGCACAAGGGGCGCATACTGCCAGGCGAGCTTTGGCGTTGTGGTGATATAGCCAAAATGTGGCGAGGTGGGATGGGGATCGATAGGCCCAAAGGCAGAAATCCCTATGGCGGCCAACGGGCCATGAGTCTCTTCCTGCTCATGGAAGAAGGCCATGGCCAGGGAGAGCGTCTCCTTGGGAGTGGTTGTGGGAATACGAAGCTTGGCTCGAATGTTGTCCGGCCCGCTGCCCACGGCGCAGATAAATTTTGTACCGCCCGCTTCGATTGCACCAAATAATTGTGACATAAAAACCTCGCCGAAAACTAACTGACCGGAATTCTGTAGTTCCAGTTAAGGGTTGGCACAAGCCTGCCCACCTGGATATCAAACCTGGATATCAAACCTGGATATCGACATCGAATGATCCGTTCAAGCACGTCTGCGGGACAAGAAGATTGTATCGAAAAATCAGGCTATTGGTCGATTTTCCGACCTTGTCAGCCAGTATACCATTTCCCGCGGCGAGACGCACGAAAATAGGCGCGGCTGTCGATTGTGGCTATAATTGGGAGTCGATGGCTACAGAATTCCGCTTTTGCCCACGGTGTGCCACACCGCTCCAATCGCTCCACCGCTACGATCGGGTGCGCCCTGTCTGCCCCGCTTGCGATTTTGTTCACTTTGCCGACCCCAAAGTGGCTGTTATCGCGCTGGTCATTGCTGGGAGCGCAGTGCTGCTGGTGCGCCGAGCCGTGGACCCGGGCAAGGGGCTGTGGTCTCTGCCCGGCGGTTACATGGATGCGGGTGAGATGCCGGATGAGGCAGTGCGCCGGGAAGTGCGCGAAGAGGTGGGGTTGGCGATCGATGTCGGCGCGTTGATTGCTATTTTCCCCATGGAAAATGGCGCGGGCAGGCGGACTGGCATTGTGCTTGCCTATACAGCAGCAGTGGTCGGGGCAAACTTGCACGTACAGGCCGAGGACGATGTGAGCGAGGCTGGCTGGTTTGGCCCCAAAGAAATCCCCAACAACCTGGCTTTTGATTCCACAAAAACCCTGATTGCGGAATGGGCATCCACAACCAACAGTTCAACAAATAGTGCGGAGAAACGACAGTAATGGCAAAACGAGTACTCATCACCGGCGGGGCTGGCTTTCTGGGCATCAACCTGGTGCGCTACATGCTGGCCCGAGGCTATGATGTTTCGACCCTGGATATTGCGCCCTTCGACTACCCCGAACAGAAGATAGTGACGGAGATCACCGGCGATATCCGGGACGCATCTGCTGTAGAGAAAGCAATGGCTGGGGTGGATCTGGTTGTGCATACGGCGGCGGCCCTGCCTTTGTACAGTCCGGAAGATATTTACACCACAGACATCGA
>JAHEML010000434.1:3918-4374 GCA_024643705.1 Caldilineaceae bacterium
GGCCTGCGCACCGTCCTCCAGGCATCCTTCGACCACCGAGTAGAGCGCTGCATTCACATTTCATCTACGGCTGTTTATGGCATTCCAGATCACCACCCCTTGCGCGAAGAAGATCGACTCGATGGAGTTGGCCCGTATGGCGAGGCCAAAGTGGAAGCAGAGTCGATCTGCCAGGGTTTCCGTGAAAAGGGGCTGTGTGTGCCTGTTATTCGCCCCAAATCATTCATCGGCCCAGAGCGGCTGGGCGTTTTTGCATTGCTATACGATTGGGCCAAAGATGGCAAAGGCTTCCCCATGTTGGGCAGCGGAAAGAACCGCTATCAATTGTTAGATGTAGAAGACCTGTGTCAGGCAATCTATCTGGCGGCCACGCTGGATCGGGAGGCAGTCAACGATACGTTCAACATCGGTGCGACAGATTTCACAACGATGAGAGAGGACTACCAGGCTGTGTTG